>JAYVOX010000262.1:0-7359 GCA_043757695.1 Schlesneria sp. | reverse complement strand
CGACCGTCTGGACCTGCAAACTCGATGTGGCAGTCGAGCAACACGCCGAGTGACGAGTCTGCGGGGATGTCGATCTCCGCCGTGATGATGTTTCCTTCGCGACGTATCGACTTGGCTTCCAGCGGGCCAATTTGAACCCAGCTTGGCTTGTCGGTCGGGAGCCGACGGCGCGCGTTCTCGGGATTGAGTTCGATCCGAATCTCAGTTTTCTTCCCGCGTGAGGCCGTTCCCGGACGAACAGCCGTGATGACCTGCTCCTGACGGCTGGTCCCCTCTGCGTTGTTCTCGATCGCCCCCGAGCCAGCTCGATTGAAGCCGCGATTGTTCGACGGCTCGACCACTCCCGCATAGCCGCCGAACGTGTACGGGAACCGACCCGGCGTGACGTGGTAGTGATAGCCACGTGCGTCGTCCTGATGACCGTTGCAAACGTCGAGACCACGTTCGCCCTTCAGTTCCTTCGCCATCAGGCCCGCCTCTTCATACGGGCCATAGATGGGAAAACCATCGAACGCGAAGCCAAGAACGGGCGAGTGTTGCTTACCGTCATCGGGGAATGGCGACTTCACGCAACTCGGATACTTGTGATAGTGGTAGACGCCGTGCTGCTGCGGATGACCGCAACACGAATCGAGCCACACTTCCGAATAGCCTTCCACGGCATTCATCCCGCCCGCTTCGAAGGGGTTAAAGAAGACGACGCCATTCAACGCCATGCCGATCGGCCCCATCGGCACACGCGTGATCCGGCCAGCCAATTTCGGTTCGAGTGGCAGTCGAAACGTGAAATCTTGCACGCGAATCGTGTTCGGGTTGCCGCTGTTGGGAAAGACTGCCGTCGGGTGATTGGGATAGCCCTGACTTTGAACGATCAGAAACTGTCCGTCGTGGCTGAGTCGCAGGTTGTCGATGCCGTCCTTGTTCGAGTCCTGTCGGTGGTACGAGAACAAGTCCACGAATTGCTCGCCGTCGCGGTAGTAGTAGACGGGTTTGTCGTTGGGCTGCTCACTCGATTTGACGAACCACTTGCCGCCGATCGACTTCAAACCGGCAGGGGGGTCGGCAGCGAAGGCGCTGGCCAAACTGATTGAAAGCCAGCCGAACAAAACGACCGCCCGAATGGGGCGTCGCCGGACAGTGATCGCCGCCTCAACGGTGTGCGAACTTCGGTCAACGGGATTTGCTGTTGTCATGTCGCTTTTTCCTCTGAAAGTCAGTTTGTACTCGCGTCGGCCTGCAAGCTCATTCCAGTTCTTCGGAGCCTCGAACTGTTCGTTCATGCCTAAACGTGATCCGTCCGCGAAGTTCAACGAACTATTTTCGGCGGAGAATCCGGAACGCAGGCGGACTGGTCGGTGGACAGACCCGTCGCTCACGCTGTGGGTGACAGGCGGTTATCCCCGTGCCTGCTTCATCACCGTGACGTACTGTGTCGCGAGATCGCGAATGCGGTCGAAGTCGCCTCGTTCGAGGGCATCTTTCTCAACGAGTTGGCTTCCGAGCCCCACAGCACACGCGCCGGCTTTGACGAAGTCTCTAAGTGTTTCCAGATTCACGCCGCCCGTCGGCATGAGCCGCACCTGCGGCAGCGGACCTTTGAGGGCTTTGAGGTACGCCGGACCACCGATGTCGGCTGGGAATAGCTTCACGATATCGGCTCCCGCTTCCCACGCGGTCAACACTTCAGTTGGCGTGTACGCGCCGGGCATGATCCCTTTGTCATAGCGCAGGGCGAGCTTGATGACTTCGAGATTGACGGTCGGCGATACTAGGAACTCTGCTCCGGCCAAGATGGCCGTGCGCGCCGTCTCGGGATCGAGGACCGTTCCCGCGCCGAGCAGCACCTTGGAGCCGAGTTCCTTCTTCACCGCCGAGATCACTTCCACCACACCTGGCGTGGTGAAGGTCACTTCAATGATGTCGATGCCACCTTCATAGAGTGCCCGCGCGACGTTGACCAACTGGTCACTGGACGACGCGCGAATGATCGCAACCAGTCCCTGATCCAGAACTCGTTGCAAACTTTCATGGCGACTCATGGCGGGTGATCCTTGCAGCAGGCAGGGTTGACTTGGCAGTGGCTGTTACGCTCCGGCTGAGAACTTCTCAGCATATTCCAGCACCCACTGATCGATCAGATCGCGAAAGCCTTCCAAATCGAGTTGAGCCAATTGTTGATAGTGCGTTCGACTGAGAACTTCTTTGTTGCGGATCGTGCCTCGTGCGATCAGTTCGACGATCCGGCTTTCGGAATACGGACGAATGACCATTTCCAGCCGACTGTAGTACTTGTTGAGTGGCTTGCCATCTCCGGGAGCGAGATCGTCGCGCGAGATTTTCGCGCCCCAACCGTCGGCTCCCATGACAGATTCAAAGTCGAAGCCCGCGAAGTGTTCGACCAGTTTTCGTAGGCACACTTCGATGTTTTCGGAGAGCTCGAGTCGCGATTTGGAGTGCAGGTTCTTGCACTCATCTTCCGTCATCTCCCGCTCCGCCTGTTCTCGTGCTTGAGTGGAACGGTGTTGCTGGCCGCGTTCAATGGCACGTTCGAGCCGCTGGTCAAAACTCATGGTGTCGGTCCGTTTGTGATCGAGCCGCGGGGCAACAGCGAAGAACATCGTCCTAGTAAAGCGCGCCGATCCCCACGCGAGCCTCTCCAGCATGGGAGGCGGGGCGATTCTAGGAAGCCACTGCGGAGCGGGCAATCGCGACGACGAGATGCCTCGTTGATCGAACCTTCCCCGCACCTTCTCCTGTAATCTCTACAAGGCACAGCATGCGTTCGTGCAATCTGTGGCCATCAATTCCGTGGTGGAATGGTCCGTCGGCCACAGCGGCCTGATGTTTAGGCCGGACATTCAAGTTGAGTCGTCACCATTGCACGGTTTCTCTCTGCAATCAATGTCTCGGCACGGATGCTGCTTTGTTTGGACAACGTCAAAGACGATGCCGCTTGCTCGGCTGCGACCAACTGCCATAATGCGGCCCCTCGATATCGCAACGGTTGGCGATGTTGAGACGCATCTGGGTTGAGGGCGTTTGTCATGCTGGTTGTGGATTGGGATCTCGCGAAGAAGTACGCGGCGACGATGCCGCCGTGGCAATGGGCCGTCGTGGTGCTGGTCGGCAGCATCGGCGTGTGGTGTCTGTTTCAGTTGCGAGCATGGTTTCGCGAAGATGACGGTCGTGCGGACGGCCACTTGGAAATGCTCACACAGTTTCGAGATTTGCATCGGCAGGGTGGGATATCCGAGGACGAGTACCGATTGATTAAGAGCCGGTTAGTAACCGGACACGCCGCGCAATTGCGGCTCGGACAACGACCTTCCAGACCGGCGGATTCTGCCAGTGGCGAGTCCATCCACGACCCAATGGTGGGTCCGCGTCAGGCCACAGCGGGCGAGTCAAGTACGGGCGAGAGTTCGCCGACCAAGGATGCCGATGAAGAGAACCAGGACGAAGTCCACGACGGATCGGACTGAACTGAACCAGGCAGGATCGAGCGACATCGCGATCGACTGACAGCAGCCGATCAGTATAGGAAAGACAGGCCAAGACAAGACGCTCGCAATGCAGGCTCCCGGATGGGCCTCAACGAACGTCGCTGAAGGATCATGGCAGGGCCAGGGACGCGCCGCTTGCTTTCATCATCGAGTTACTCACCGACGAAACCCACTCGGCAGCGTTGAAGGAAAGCTAATGACTTCGGGACGCGATTTTATGTCCACCGGCAAACGCGGTGCGACCGGCAAAAAAAACGCCAACTGTTCATTCTGTCGCAAGAGTTACCGCGAAGTCGGACCTCTCGTTGAGGGGCCGGACGAGGTCTACATCTGCGGCGAGTGCATCGAACTGTGTCAGAGTATTCTCGATCAGGAGAAGAAACGGCGCGGGACTTCAACCAAGCTGTTCAACCGTGTGCCCACTCCGCGTGAGATCACCGCACATTTGAATCAATACGTGATCGGCCAGGATCGCACCAAGAAGATTCTCTCGGTCGCGGTTCACAACCACTACAAGCGGCTGATGGCGACGGCGGATGTCGATAACGAGGTCGAGATCGAGAAGTCGAACATCCTGCTGATCGGCCCGACCGGGTCCGGTAAGACGCTGATGGCGCGGACGATGGCGCGCCTGCTGCAAGTTCCGTTTGCCATCGGCGACGCCACCACGCTGACCGAAGCGGGCTATGTCGGTGAAGATGTCGAGAACCTCCTGCTCAAGTTGCTCCATGCCGCCGACTTCGATGTCGAAGCGGCGCAACGCGGGATCATCTTCATCGACGAGATCGACAAGATCGGCAAGACCTCCCAAAACGTCTCGATCACTCGCGACGTGTCGGGTGAGGGCGTGCAACAAGCGTTGCTGAAGATGCTCGAAGGAACCGTGGCCAACGTGCCTCCGCAAGGGGGACGCAAACATCCCGAACAGCAGTACATTCAACTCGACACAACCAACATCCTGTTCATCTGTGGCGGGACGTTTGTCGGGTTGGAAGACATCATTGCCAAGCGAATGGGCAAGCGCACTATTGGCTTCGGTGCTGCTGAAGTTGAAGATCCAAAGAAGGCTCGTGCCGGCAAGTTGCTCGGCCAAGCCTGCACGGACGACGTGATCGAGTACGGGATGATCCCCGAGTTGGTCGGCCGCCTGCCCGTGGTCAGTGCCCTCTCGCCACTGGAAGAAGATGACTTGGCGAGGATTCTCATCGAACCGAAGAACTCGCTGGTCAAGCAGTATCAAAAGTTCTTCCAGATGGAGAACGCGGAACTGGAGTTCACCCCCGAAGCGCTGCGTGAAATCGCTCGGATCGCGAAGTCGAAGGACACGGGTGCTCGCGGACTGCGATCCGTGGTCGAAGAGTCGATGTTTGAAGTGATGTACGACCTGCCGGACTTGTCGCCCGGTCAAAAGTATGTCCTCACACCGGAAGTCGTGCGTGGTGAGATGCGGTTGGAGCCACGCGATGGCTCGGCGGCCGCGTAACGGTGTTCGGTGCAATACGGCGGTTTGATCGCGAGATCGCACGACCGCAATTGTGATGGAATGTTCCCGGCCCGGTTCGACCATGAACCGGGCCGGTTTCGTTGATCGTGGCACTGCGGCATGATGATCGAAGTCTCAGATCATCGGCAACTCGTTTGCAATTGAGACGGCAATCCCCCCGTGAATCAGCCGTGTGGTGTCTCCGTTTGACGAGCCTGGACTGAAATCTTCTGCGTGACTGACCTGTTGGTTTGAGTGGCTCGCAAGCCGGACGCTATGATCGCCGCCGCGTTCATTGAGACTTCATCCGTTCGTGCCGTTTGAGAGTGAGGCTGTCATGCAGGCCCGATTGAAGGTTCTTCACGACAAGGCCAACGTCAAGCAGGTCAAATTGCTCCCCGTGACGCTGATCGGCCGCAGCACCGAGTGCAATCTGAAGATTGCGTCCAGCCAAGTCAGTCGCGCCCACTGTCGCATCACGCTGTCTGACGACACGGTTTACGTGGAAGACTTGGGGAGTGCCAACGGAACGCTGGTGGATGGCAAACTGTTGCAGGCTCATCTGCCGACAGCCATCGCGCCGGGAGCGATGCTGGTGGTGGGGCCTGCCGAGTTCCAAGTCGATTACGTCGCCTCGACCAGCCAGACCCTTGTGCTGTCGCGCTCGGCGAAGCCCGTTGAAAGTAGCGTGTCTTCGACCGAGTTGATTATTCCCGCAGCTCTCGATGACATTCGTCAGTCCGTTCCGAATGTTCCTAGTGAAATCGCGCCGAGTAAACCCGATCCGGCCAAGGACGCAGTTGCGGTCAGCGCTCCGTCAGCACCCAAGATCGCCAAGCTAGTCACGCGATCCGTTGCTGTTGCTCCCGTAATTGCCTCAGCAATTCCAGCCGTTGCTGTGGCCAAGTCCGCTGCGTCCGTTGGAGCAAGGGTCAAGCCTGTTGTGGCAATGGCAATCGCGATTCCGGCGGCCGCTGTTGTCGCGACGGTTGCTTCTGCAGGACCGGTCGCCGCTCCCGGGATTGCCATCGAACCGAATCCGTTTCCGATTGCCGCCCGCGCGACAGAACCGGTCGAGATGTTGTTCGCGAACATTGGCTCGAACGCCACCAAACAGGTGACTGGCGAAGCCTCGCCGTTCGACTTCGGTGCGACAACGACGTTTGAAGCATCGGCGGGCACGCCGGGTGAAGCGTCCTCGGTACCGGCCGCTCACGGGAAAAAGGGGAACTTGAAGTCACTCTTTTCCCTGTTTGGGCGGGGAGCCAAGAGCAGTCCGGCTGAAGCCTCGACGGCATCGGCTCCCGAGTCCCCGAGCATCTTCTTGCCGACGAGCGACCACGATGTGCTGGAGACCGGTCATTCAGAAACAAAGTCGCCCGAGATCAGCTTCGGTTTTGAGGAGCCTGCCGTTGCCGACTCGGGTGCTCAAACGCTGTCGTTGGAGCAACCTCCTGCGACAGAAACGACCGCACCCGAGGAAGACAACGGCTTCGCACAATTCCTCAACCAGCTGTAGGGCGGAGTCAGATTTGTCTGGCGGTCACCCAACGAAAACACGCCGCTCCCACGAGAAGAGCGGCGTGCCGTGACGCGATGCCGAAGCGGATTCCATTGGGGCCAGCCCGGACGAGTCGAGGCTCGCTCCTTTAAAAACTACTTGCTCGCTGCGGCAAATCTCTTGGCCGCTTCTGCCCAGTTGACGACGTTCCAGAAGGCACCGATGTAATCGGGGCGACGGTTCTGATAGTTGAGGTAGTAAGCGTGTTCCCACACGTCGAGACCGAGCAACGGCGTGCGACCTTCCATCAGCGGGCTATCTTGGTTCGCGGTGCTTTCAACCACGAGCTTCCCCTTGTCTGATGAGAGCCAAGCCCAGCCGCTGCCGAATCGCGTGGTGGCCGCTGCCGCAAATTTCTCTTTGAACGCGGCGAAGCTACCGAACGTCGAGGTGATCGCGGCGGCGAGGTCTCCGGTTGGCTCACCTCCCGCATTGGGGCCGATCACCGTCCAGAACAGCGAGTGATTGGCATGGCCACCCGCGTTGTTACGAATCACCGTGCGAATGTCTTCGGGGACCGCAGCCAAGTCCGAGATCAACGCTTCCACCGACTTCGCGGCGAGCGCCGGATGAGCCTCCAGCTTGGCGTTGGCATTGTTGATGTAGGCTTGGTGGTGCTTGCCGTGGTGAATCTCCATCGTCTTGGCGTCGATGTGCGGCTCCAAGGCATTGGGGGCATAAGCCAGTGCGGGAAGTGTGAAGGCCATGTCGTCTGTCTCCTGAGGGAACTCGGTGTGGAATGCTCGCGATGATCCAAGCGCGAATCGCGGCGGCATTCTAGGAGTCACTCGTTCGCGATGCAAAGAACGCCC
>JAYVOX010000261.1:0-7360 GCA_043757695.1 Schlesneria sp. | reverse complement strand
GCATCAACTCGGCCAGAATCGTCCGCAGATACTTGCAGCGCGGAGTCAGTTCGATGCCGAGCAGTTTCTCGACCGCATGATGCCACGAGATCTCGTTGTGCAGCGGCGAGATGTAGTTCATGCGATCGACGATGGTGACGTACTGATTGAAGTCGAGATGCTCGCCGAGCTTCTCGAACCCCGAGTGCAGATAGCCGATGTGCGGCACCGCGTTGACGACCTTCTCGCCATCGAGCGTCAGGATCAGGCGCAACGTCGTGTGCGTGGCGGGATGCTGCGGCCCAAAGTTGAGCGCCCAGAGATACTCCTGCTCGGGAGCATCCAGTTCGGCAAGGTCGGAAACTTCAAACGGCATTGGTCACTCGCAACGCGAGACTCGTGGAACGAAACGAAACAACATGGATCGAACGAACTCAAATCACATCCGGCAACTTGGCGGGAGGCAGCACATCGGCGAGACGACAGCGAAATCCGGGCAGCACGTCTTCACCACTCAATTCGTTTTGGTCATCGACTTCCATGATCGAACCGTCTTTTCGATAAACAGTCGCAATCCGGCTGTTGGGATTGATGACCCAAACCAAGGGGCAACCCACAGTCAAGAACTCGTGAACCCGCTTCTGAATGTCGTAATACGAGTCCTTGGGTGAAACGACCTCCACGACGAGATCGGGCACGATTTCGCAATGGCCGCTGATGAACTGATCGCTCGTCGTTCGACCTGCTCGAATGAATGAGCAATCGGGCCGGCGAATCCGATTTGGGTCACTTTCAAGTGTCGCGAAACAGCGAAAGGTCAGGCCATCTGGAAACGCCATTCCCAGTCTGTTCTGTTTCACAAACTGATCGATTTGCCGAAACACCTGACCTTGAATCCAAACCGATTCCATGCTCATGTGGGTCTCTACGAGCTGGCCATTCACCAACTCGTACCGGTCCCGATCGGGATGCGACAGAAAGTCGTCCGGCGTGAGCAGTGGTTGTGCGAGTGTGGCAGGCATGGTGGGAGCAGTCTCGGTTCAGCTTTCGGCGCGCGTGATGACCGGGAAGTTGTGGCGTTCGCCCCGCCCTTTGAGCGGGTAGTCTTTGCGGAGCGGGTAGGCGGTGAATTCGTCGGGGGTCAGGATGCGTCGCAGGTCGGGATGGCCCGAGAACTTGATCCCGAACATGTCGTAGACCTCGCGCTCCAGCCAGTCGGCCGCCTTCCAGAGCGAGCACATCGACGGCAGCACCGGGTCGGGATCGTTGACGAAGGTCTTGATGACAAGTCGCTCGCCGGTCTTCGTGTTCACAACGACGTAGACGACGCCGAAACGATCCGTCGCACCCTCATATTCGAGGTAGTCAACGGCCGTGATCTCAGCCAGAAAGTCAAAGCCAAGGTCTTGCTTCAGGCAGGCAAGCAGCGGTTGAAGCGACTCGGCCGGAACGACGATGCGCCGGTTGTCGCGGAACTGACTGAAGGCCAGCCCGGCGTCGGCGAACTTCGATTTCAAGGTGTCTTCGGTGGACATCAAGTTACTCGCGTTGAGACGAAGTGATTTGCTGATTGTTTACGGTTGAAGAAAAGACCCCTCACCCTCTCCCCGCAAGGCCGGGGCGAGGGGACAAGAGTCAGTTCAATGAAACAAGTTGTTCGTTGGCTTCTCGAATGCGGATCAACTCATCGAGGTCATACGGCGTCGGCCCCATCGGCTGTGTCCGTTTGGCGAATTCGGTTCCATTGAGCGTTCCGCCGTGCTTGATCTTGTCCTGCAGGGCGATGATTCCGGCCATCAACTGCTCGGGGCGAGGCGGGCAGCCGGGCACGTACAGATCGACGGGAATGAAGCGATCGACACCCTGCACGACAGCATACGTGTCGAACACGCCACCGGTGCAGGCACAGGCTCCCATGCTGATGCACCATTTCGGCTCGGGCATCTGCAACCAGATCCGTTGCAGCACGGGGAGCATCTTCATCACGACGCGACCGGCGACGATCATCAGATCGCACTGGCGAGGGCTGAATCGCATGACTTCGGCCCCGAACCGGGCGAGGTCAAACCGCGAGGACGCGGTCGCCATCAACTCGATCCCGCAGCAGGCGGTTGCGAATGGCATCGGCCACAGACTGTTGGCCCGCGCCCAACTGGCGGCGGCATCCAGCGTGGTCATGAAGATATTGTCGGGCACATCCTTCATCGCCATTTGAAGACCCCTTTGCGCCAGGCGTAGACGTAGGCGATTGCCAGAGTCCCCATGAACACCAGCATCACGCCGAAGACGGTGTTCCGCAGCTCGCGCGGCACGCCCACGCCGTCGGTCGAGTACGCCGCGACAGACCACGGGTACAGGAAGAGCAACTCGACATCGAACACCAGGAACAGGATCGCGACGAGATAGAACTTCACGTCGAACGGCTGACGGGCATCGCCCACCGGATCCATGCCGGATTCATACGGCATCTGTTTGACAGCGGTCCGATTCTTCGGCCCGACGAGATGGATCACGATCAAGTTCGCGATCACGAACCCGACCATGACTCCGGCATACATGAGAACGGCGTGTGAGTTATCCATACGGCGTCAACTCGAACGAAGCGAACGATCTCTCCGTCAACATGATCGAATCTTGGAGACGGATCAAAGCCACCAAGGTGTTTGCGGAGGAAGGAACGTCGGCAGGCTTAGGGACGAACGGGGGCTACTCTTATCGGACAAATCGAACCGTAGCGCACAGTCTGCGCAGCGGGTTCAGGCCAATTCTTGAGTTTCCAAGTGGGCGGGATTCTAGGAGTGGGTTTGGCAAACTGCAACGCACGAGATGAGATCGAGACTTGCGATTGCTTCAGCACCAACACGGCTCATTTTTACGTCCTGCATTGAGTTGGAGCCGCCGCGCAGGACGGGCGTTCACGACGAAATTTCATGCCGTCCAATTGAGTCCTTGCGACGCGACTTTCACCTTGGTGAGTTCTCACCCGCGAAGGCCCTCATCAGCGACGGGCCATTCAACTACTTGCCCTTTTTTTGCCGAGTCGTTCGCCATCAGGATCGTAGTCGCGTTGATGAGGCCATCGCGGGCGGAACAGATTGGTGGCCGAATCTGCCTGACGTACGTGATTGACGAACGACACCAACTCATCGCGCGTGTCATTTTTGCTGTTGCTGGCCGATGAACTGACCGGCACAGTGGTGGACGCGACGCCGACAAATGTCGGAACTCAATCCGATCTCCTTGCCGAGCCGAAACTGAATCATTCCAATACGAGCGACGTGACTGAGGACGATGTCAGATCACACACGCGGTACGTCGCGATGACAATAACACCATCTGTTTCACAGGAGCCAGGCGATGAACATTGAACAACTCGGGAAACTAATGGTCGATGGCCTGGTTCTCAGTGCGGACCAGGTGCTCGAGCGGCGACAGGACTGGTTGGTAAGAGGTGGGACTGAGGACGATGGAACTGGATTCTGTCGCTGGTTGGCCGCGCTACATGATCTCACGGACTTTCAAGCCGACGCATTGCAGGCGGGTGTCGCAGGCCCTTACATGCTCGGCCCCTATCGGGTCAGTTTCCGCCTGATGACAGGGCCTCAAGGTAATCTCTTCCACGCCGAACACGCGGAGTTCGGTCAGCCGGTCAGTTTGAAAATCTTCCCCGCCGCGACCAGTCACGACGATCGACACTTCGCGAGATTCGGTCGCGAAGCGCGCGTCGGACTCGCGGTCGATCACCTGCACGTCGTGAAAACGTTTCAAGTCGGCAAGGTCGGCGAAGTTCCTTTTATTGCGATGGAAGAACTCTATGGTGAGTCGCTCGAACTGCGATTGGCCCGCAATAGTCGCTTGCCTTTTGCCGTCGCCTGCCAACTCATCCAGCAAGCCGCGCAAGGGCTGGCTTATCTCCATGCCGAAGGGATCGTTCATTGCGACATCCGCCCCGCGAACCTGTGGATCACGGCTCATGGTGTTGTGAAGATCATCGGTTTCGGAGCGGCGCGTGATGGCCTGTCGTTTGTCGATGACTTGGATGGCGATGAAAGCGATTGGATGAACGGATCGAGTGAATACGCGGCGGGACGCCACGACTACATGTCAGCCGAGCAGGCGGAGAACTCGCAGGCCGCCAACGCGGCTAGCGATCTCTACAGTCTCGGTTGCACCTTGTACCACTGCTTGACCGGACAGGTTCCGTATCCCGACACGAACCCCGTGCGACAGATGCTGCGTCACGCGCGAGCGACGCCTCAACCACTATTCGACTTTGATCAGGAGATTCCCGAGGCCGTTCAAGACATTGTCTCGAAACTGCTGGCCAAGCGCCCGGAAGATCGTTTCGAGTCGGCCGATGATCTGAATCTGGCATTGGCCGAGGTGGTGGCACCGAGACCAATGCCCGAACTGGACCCGGTCAATCGGGAGTTCCTCATTTGGCTCCAGACCAAGCAGTCAGACGACATCACCGAATACGAACCCGAGTTCCAAGACTTTCTGGCATTCGTCTCCGACGCACGGTTCGAGGCGACGATGTCCGGACGACCGACGTTCTAAATTGACCGGCAGGAGTTCTCTGAACCAGACCATCCTTCGCGCGGCGAGGGTCAGCCGGTTCCCAAGACGCAGCCTCTCTGTTTCTGGCCCCTCGCCAATTTCATGACTCGTGCGAAGCCCGATTCCTTCAAGGCGAGCGGCAGGAGAGGATTTCCCTTGGTCCGGACGCCGACGTTCGGTTTTTCTTCGGAGTCGGCTCGCATTGACATCCCGATTCTTCGCGGAGTTCCCTCCCCTCGGCGGGCAGGCTTAGGGAGGGGGGCGATGCCGAGTTGTGGCCTGTTTCCAATTCCCGCCCTCCCCGCCGAGGGGAGGGAGCAAGAGTCTCGCAAACTCGGGAAGTGATTGCGGACCCGTTCCTGAACTGACCGGACGCGGGCGTCCGGTCCACGACTGGTATGCGGACTCGTGCCGCTCGCCTTACAAGCATCCGCCCGACGAGGCGAACACGAACCGCGAGACGCCGCACCTCGCGGCGTCACTTCGTCTTGAGCCGCGCCCACAATTGCCAGCCGACGAACGCTGCCAAGAGGCCCGCCAGCGTGAAGAGGATCAAACTGGGCAGTCGCGACGCCGGTTGGAGTTTCGCGCGCGCCGTGGGCGGCAGGTCCAAGCCGTCGGCATCCACCGCCAGGGAATGGAGTGTCACGTCCGTCGGCTCGGTGGTCGTGAAGGAGGACGTGACGCGAAACTCCCAGGCGGTAATCGGCTCGGTTCCGTGTTCGAACTGGCCGACGGGAACAAACTCGCCATCGGGACCGGGGCGATAGCCGAAATCGACGGTGGACCCGCGCCGACGCAAGCGCAGGGCGGCGCGCGCCTCCCCGACATCGTTGAACTTCTTGAACATCCAGCCGCCGGTTCCCTTCCCTTTGGGAGGTTCGTGCCACAGGGCGAAACCGCGGCCCTGCTTGTCGTGGCTTTGACGCAGCGCCGCCATCGGTCCGTGGCTGGCATTACTCGCGGCCAACTCGCAATTGGCGAAGCCCGATGTTGGAATCGCCAGCGCCTTGAGCGTGTACACAGCCGTGATCGTGAAGTCACCGTTCAATGGAGTGCGAGTCCTGACAATCACGTTCCCCCGACCGGCCGCCCGCGCGGGCAACTGAATGTGCAAGCCGCCCGACTCGATCGTCACGCGTGCGTCGGTGACGGCGGCGGGCGCTTCGATCTTCCAAACGTCATGGTCGAAATCGCCATCGTCGAAATCCTCCCAGAGGAGACCCGCGTGAGCCATCCGACAGGCCAGGGTCGCCAGCAGCCCGACCACAGCGGCGAGACACCGCACGCCGAACCGCTGCTCTCTCAATGACATCACCGTGTGCATGGAAGCCGTGTGCATGGAAACAATGGTCATGGTGCGATCTGTTCTCCTCCCGCAATGCTGCCCATCGCCGACCACACGAATGTGTCGATCGACTCGTTGACGAAACGAACGGAACCGTCGGCAAACAGGACGTTGACTCCAGCGGGGTGGCGGCTCGTCGCCGTCAGCGCCACGCCCGACCAAGTGATCCCGTTTTTGCAACTCGGCTGATTCGGGTTGAGCATGTGGTTGTAGCGTGTCCAATCCATGTTGCCTTCCAGCCACGTCTGGCCTCCCTCGGGGTCGCGCGGATAGGCGGCGGCCTCGGCTTCCGTGAGGCTGCCGCACCAACTGCGAAAGCCCGCCTCCGTCCACAGGTTGGCGTTGTTGATAAGATCGTCACGTGTGTGACGTGCGGCCGACCAGCGGCCTTTCGCCCGTTCGCTCATCAGGGCCGTGTTGGAAAGTCCGTCGCGAATGTCCGCCAGCGCCACGCAACTGTTCTGTCCAAACGGCCCGTTCCCGCTGCGTCCCGCCCAGGTGTTGCCGTTGTTCGTGCGGTAGTTGGTCTGCCCCCACGGTGCCCGAGGCGATTCGAGATCGGTAGGGCAGAGCAACACTTCGAGCCGCATGACCGCCGCCGGGCCGTTGACCGGCATTTGGCCACTCGGTCCCTTCTGGGCGTTGAAGTACGGATGAAACGGCGCGACGTGGAAGTCGATCCGCTGATAGAGCGGGGCCTGATCCAGATAGGGCAGCAGTTGCGAATGGGCCGAATAGCGGCGGTCGTCGATCCCGCCCGCCGTCGGTACCGTCGGATCGCGATCCGCGCCGACTCCAAACGGA
Source organism: Schlesneria sp. (assembly GCA_043757695.1). Taxonomy (GTDB): domain Bacteria; phylum Planctomycetota; class Planctomycetia; order Planctomycetales; family Planctomycetaceae; genus Schlesneria. Next base: position 669 of record JAYVOX010000261.1, on the reverse strand, counting down.
AGCACGCCCAGTTGCGAGTGATAGTTGTGCAGTGCCAGACCCAGTTGCTGCAACCGCGTCGAACAAACCAGCCGCCGACTGGCCTCGCGCGCCGACATGATGGCAGGGGCGAGCAACGCCAGCAGCACGCCGATCACGGCCAGTGACGCGAGCAACTCGATCAGCGTAAAGGCACGTCGGGGGGACCGGTCGATCCGACACCCGACTCGCTGACTCGACCGGTCTCGAACGGGGATGACATCCATCAGAGGGGGCCTCCTTTCACGGGTGCCTCGTACTACTCACGTTTCGTTTCTTCGCGCCGCGAAGATTTTCAACGCTAGGCCGCAAAGTCGCAGAGACGCAGAGAATTGCACGGTCTTAGAATCCTGAGGTGGAACAGGCCGCCCAGAGTGGATGGCTTCGTTAATCAGTGACATTGTCTGACTTCGCACCTTCGCGACTTGGCGGATTTGCGTTTTTCTTCAATCGAATTTGGGTTGCGGGGCACCCGCGCTGGGCGTTAAGGATGGTTCGAGGAATAACTGTCGTGGTTGTGTGGTGATTCACTCGAACAGACTGAGTTCGCGGTCCAAGGTAGCCCTGTCGCTCCGCGACAGGAAGCGAGATGAACCAGACCGCGATTTGGCGAGCCGATGCACCGAGACTCAGAGAGCGATCCCCGCGCCC
>JAYVOX010000260.1:0-7367 GCA_043757695.1 Schlesneria sp. | reverse complement strand
GGGAGTCGCTCTAGGGACTCCCTCGCTCACGCTTCGGGTTGGTGAATTATTTTCTGCCGGTCGCCTAAAGGACGTTTATGACCACGCATCGCATTGCTGTTATTGCCGGAGATGGCATTGGTCCCGAAGTGACTCGCGAAGCGATCCGCGCGGCCGATGCTGCGGTGCAGCGGAGTGGCTCGCAGATCGCGTGGTCTGAGTTTCCGTGGGGGACCGACTACTACTTCGCTCACGGTCGAATGGCACCGCCGGAGTTTCTCGATGAGCTGGCGAAGTACGACGCGATGCTGCTCGGTGCGGTCGGTCATCCGCGCGTGCAGGACCACATCACGTTGAACGGCTTGTTACTGCCGATTCGACGGCGCTTCGATCAGTGCGTCTGCCTGCGTCCCGCGTACTTGTACGACGGCGTAGACAGCCCGCTGCACAGCAAAGCCCCCGGCTCGATCGACATGCTCGTGTTTCGTGAGAACACCGAGGGGGAGTACGCCAATGTCGGCGGTCGCGTCTACCAAGGCTCGGACCACGATGTCGCGATTCAAACGTCGGTCTTCACCCGGCGCGGTTGCGAGCGAATCATCCGCGCCGCATTTGAGAAGGCCGTCACTCGGCCGCGTCAGCGAGTCGCCTCCATCACAAAGAGCAATGCACAAGGTTACGGCATGGTCTTGTGGGATGAAGTCTTCGCCGCCGTGGCGCGGGAGTACCCCCAGATCGAGACCGAATCACTGCTCGTCGATCGCGCGGTGATGGAGTTCGTACGCAGGCCCGAAAGTTTCGATGTCGTTGTCGCGAGCAATCTCTTCGGCGACATCCTCACCGATCTCTCGGCGATCATCGTCGGCAGCATGGGACTTGCAGCGAGCGGCAACATCGATCCGACACGCCGCCACCCGAGCCTATTTGAACCCGTGCATGGCTCCGCCCCAGACATCATGGGAAAAGGGATCGCCAATCCGCTCGCCGCGATCCTGTCAGCGGCGATGATGCTCGATCATCTGGGTGATGCGGCGGCCTCACAGGCGATCCATACCGCCGTTGCGGAGCTACTTCGGACGCGCGGCCCGCGCACACCGGACCTCGGTGGCACCGCGAAGACGAGCGAAGTCGGTGAGACAGTCGCGCGGGGAATCCTCGTCTGACGCGATCCAACGTTGGTTCGGCAAGGTAGCCCGGTCGCTCCGCGACAGGAAGCGTGTCGTGGAGTGAGTGCTCGATGACGTGTCGGTCTCGTCCGCGATTCAACGTGACCTCGGCGATCCCGCTACCTGTCGCGGAGCGACAGGGCTACCTTGCCGAGGAAACCTCGCTCAATGCTTCCCTTCGGTAGACCGACAGGGCAATGAAGTCGTACAGCGCGTGGCACAGAATCGGTGGGACGAGATTGGCTTCACCCGTGATCGTGAAGACCGAGGCGAGGTACAAGCCGAGCAGTCCGGCCAGTACGACATAGAACACCGACACCGCGTGAGCCAACCCGAACAGCAGATTGCTGACGATCAGTGCCGCCGCCACTCCGAAAGAGGTCGTCAGCCACGTTTGCGCGACACCTCGAAAGAACACCTCCTCCGAGACGCCCGCCAGCAGTGAGAGGTAGGCGAGGTCGAGCCAGTTGCAGTCGGCGAGCGTTGGTCCCAAGGTGTCAGACAGAAAATCCTTCACTCCGTGAAAGGGGCCAACGGGATAGCGGTGCATCACGATGAACATCAGCAGCATCGGGAGCGTGGCGGTCACTCCCCACATCACGGCTGCGGTCGTGAATCGAAGTTGGTCGAACAACTCGATTCCAGCCAACCAAGCCAGCGCGATTGCCATGGCCAGTAAACCACTCTGACACAGCGAGGCCAGACGCAGGAACTCACCGCGACTGAGACGCGGCGCACAGCGTGATGGCGCGAACGACGTGATGTCCGCTTTGATCTCGTCCGAGGACATGTGTCTCTCGCCAGTGTGAGGGATCGTGATGATTGATGCGGGCAGCGAAGGACCGTGCTCCCCAAGCCGGAGGCTCCGTCCCCGTGAAATCAACAGGCCCCAATTCCATTGGGTCCGAGTGATACTTTGCACGGCCCAAAGTGAGACATTTGAATGTAACCACGTTTCGCTAGAACGTGGGCGGTTTGAGCGTCACTCCCGCACTCTGGCGAGGTGCAGCTACGTCTCACTTCCGCCCGCGCGAGGTAGAACCGGAAACCCGTCACAATCGGCTCGCCGAGTCTGACAGGTGGAACGAGCAAAAGCCGCGTGTCGCGACCTCTAACGAAACCGTTGCAGTGCCTTGAAGTGCAGACCGATAACACCTGTACCAGATCGAGCCGCCGACGCGGGGAGAGAAGGAAGTAGGTTGCCGGCCTTGGTGTGAGAACTTCGTGTTACAGCGAGTTTTCGCATCGAGCCGAAGAGGACGATCCCGCACGCGACGCACCACGGAACAATACAACAACGAACAGATTCGTGCGGACCAGTTGTCACCTTCGATCGACATCGACGACAAGCACCCCAGATTGGATGGACACCCTTCTGATCAGGCCAGCTCGAAGCCGTGGGAACGGCAATCCGCGACCGCCGTCGTCAGGCCACCCCCTCGGCCTGGCGACGGCGATTGTTTTTCTTTGTGGGAAGTGGAGAGATCGGGGTCGTTGGCCGAATGAAGTCCCGCCTTGTCCCCTCGCCTCAGCCTTGCGGGGAGAGGGTTAGGACCGGCGCATCAACAACTGGCGTTGATCGATCTGAATCTCCCGGTTCGCCCATTTACAATCGTGATTGAGCTGCCGATCCTGATCCGCTCTTCCTGCTTCATCTGTGCCCCGGCTTTGCATCCGTGCGATTCCCTCTTTTCCAAGCGAAGAGACCGCACGGATGCAAAGCCGGACCACGGATGAAGGCCAGCGCGGATCGAGACTGAAGTGTGGGACCTCTGACGCCCAGTCCCAATGAAACGATCGCGACCGGACGCCATAACACCGCCAGTAATTCCTGTGCCGGTCCTTAGAGTGCGGGATTCTCTTCCGCCTTCAATCCTCACCGTTACGACTTCTTCGCCGGCCGCTCGAACACCACGATGTGCTGACGTGGCAACTTGTCGATCGTCTCCTTCCACTTCAGGCCGAACTCAGGCAGGGAAATCTCCTTCTTCACCTGCGCCTCGGTCATCTTGTGCACGAGCTTGATCGGGACCTGAGGGTCTTCGCGGCGGTACTCGACGAACGCGATCCGGCCGCCCGGCTTGAGGGCCTTCGCCAGTTCGAGCGTCATCTCATACGGGTACTCGAACTCGTGATAGACATCGACCATCAGGGCGAGGTCAATGGACGACTCCTTCAATTTCGGTGACTTCTCCGTCCCGAGGACCAGTTCGACGTTCTTGATCTTAGCGTTCATGATCTTGTCGCCGAGCAGGTCGAGCATTTCTTGTTGAATGTCGATGGCCAGTACCTTCCCCTTCTCACCGACCTCGTGAGCCATCATCAGGGAGATCACTCCCGACCCGGCTCCGACATCCGCGACGACCATCCCCGGCTTCAAGCCCAAGTGCGAGACGAGCAGGCTCAACCGCTCCTCCTCTTCCCGCTCGGGCCGCTCCAGCCACGGAGCACCATGAAACGACATGACCATCGCCAGCTCACGTCCCATGTAAAACTTGCCCTGCCCGTTCGGATCGTGCTCCTTCCGAAACTCGTAGCGTCCATCTTCCGACTTCGTGACATCGGGCTTTGCCGCGTCCTCTTTCTTCGCGGTCGGCTTCTCCTGAGCGACCGCCTCTGCCGTGAAGACACCTCCCGACATGAGGAACCACAACAACCCGCTGATCAGCGCACAAAAAACGCAACACAACCGAACCGACGAACGTCGCACAGTCATCACTCACTCTCTTTTCTTATCTGTGTCATCTGTGAAATCCGTGGTCGTCTTCCGCCCTTGGAACTCTCAGAATCCGCGAGCCGTTTTGATGTCGTCGAAGTCGCGCAGCTTGTAGCCAATCCCGACGTAATCGAGCAGCCGGCAGAGCGATCTCACGGCAACACCCATTCCGTCCGGGCCGCTGAAGCCACCGAACTGGCCGCCTCCCTTGAGATGCGGTTCGAGTTCCAGAAAGACTCCCGGCGCACCGAGCTGCTTCATCTTGGCCTCAATCGTTGGCAGTTGACCCTTCAAGTCGCGCAGAATCAGTTCGTGACCCGAATCGCCGACATCACACGGGACGAAGTTCTTGAGCATCTCCTCATTGACCACGCCGGTCCATTTGAGATTCGGATCGACACGATAGTCCTTGATGTGCATCCAGCCGAACGATTCGCGCATCGCGCGGTACTCGATAAAACATTCAAGCGGCGACAGATTCTGCGACGAGATGTTTCCGCCATCGAAGATGCAGACGAGGTTTGCTCGCCCGATCGCCGTTGCCAGCGCGGCAAGCATCCGGCCATTCTGCCCGACCAGATTCGCTTCGACCTCCAACCCGTAGACCAACCCCGCCTGACCGCACAGATCGACGATCGGTCCCAACCGGTCGGCCGCCTGCTGCACGTACTTCGCCGGGTCTTCCCCCTTCGGATGATAGAACGAGAACCCGCGAATCAGCTTTGCCCCGAGAGCCTGCGCCGCACGAATGGTCGCGGCGACATCTCCCGCATGGTACGCCGCATCAGTGACAAACTTGTTGTGCGACCCATCGTCGATGTCGAGCAATTTCACCTTGCCCAACCTCGCTCCGATGCTCGTCACCTTCATCCCATAGTCGGCCTGCAACTTCGCTAAGCGAGTCAACTCATCGCCATCGAGTTCGGTCACATGCTTCACCTTCCCCGCCCCCGTCACATCGACAAACCGGGGCGAGTAATACTGCAAGCCAATCGCGGCCAAGGCCGCAAACTGCTCGGCCGCCGTCTTGGAATTGGCCGATTCGTCAGCGAACGCGGAGAGAATGATTGTCGGCTTGGAAGTCATTGGGTCTCACTCGGGAAGGCGGTCAAACGGCTGGCTTGCTTTACGGGGAAACGTCGGCGATTCTTGACTCGTGCCGTCGGAGATGCAAGCTCGCGCCAGCATCCCGCAAGGTAGCCCTGTCGCTCCGCGACAGGAAGCGAGATCAACGAGAGACGCCGTTCTGTCGAGGGAGCTGAGGTACGGCAGACGCCTCTCTCGCACTCGCGCCTCCTGTCGCGGAGCGACAGGGCTACCTTAGTGCGACAGGCCACCATGACTTGGCTTCAATTTGAGGTTCCCCTTGATGAACAACGTGGCCGAATCCAACTCCCTTCGTGCCGGCATGGTCGGTATGGGGATGATCTTTGATGAGACCTACCGCCCATTTTTTGAGCGGACTCATCGCGAGGGACTTTTCGACCGGCGGTTCGGGGACGTGAGTGTCCCGCTCGTGGCGGTGGCGACGCGCACGGGATCGCGGGCCGAGGCGTACAGGCAGGCGGCTGAAGGCAGCAGCAGCATCTATCCATTCGTCTCTCACGCGGGAGACGACTCGGTGGCGAAGATGCTGGCGTCGGGAGTCGATTTCGCCTGCGTGGCGACTCCCGACGACCGGCATTTCGCGGCGGCGAAGCAGATTCTCGAAGCGGGCGCTCATGTCCTGATCGAGAAGCCGTCGGTGCTGAAGCTGCAAGAACTCGATGAGCTGGTCGAGTTGGCTCGGCGGAAGAACTTGCTCGCCAAGGTGGTCTATCACAAGTTGCTCGACCCCGATCACAAGAAGCTCCGCACGCTGGTGGCCGATCAGGTCTTGAAGCACGTCAACACGGGATACTGCTCGTTGCTGGAACCGAAGTCGATTTCGGGCGGCCAGTTCGCCGAGTGGATCGTCGGGCGCAACCCCGGCACGTATGTGGCCTGTCACTACATCAAGCTGATCGACTTCACGTTCGGCGGGCGGCTGAAGACGGTCACGGCGACGGGTCAGCGCGGGTTGGTCGGGCCGAAGGATGGGCCGACGTGGGACAGCACTCAGATGCGGATGGTCTATGAGTACGACTCGGGCCGCGATGCGGCATTCGACATCCACACGTCGTGGGTCACGCCCGACAACTTCCCCGGCTACGTCGAGCAGGAGGTTCAGTTCCGCTTCGACAACGGCGTCTGGAACGGCCACTCGCGCAAACGCGGAGTCGAACTGACGGTCGAGGGGGAGACGCCGCTCAAGCGGAAGATCACCGTCAACAACCACTACAACGGCACGTTCCTCGAACCGTGGGGCGAGCGGTCTCAGCGAGGCTACGGCATTGAAGTCCTCGAACGGTTCGCGAGGGAACTCGCCTACGTGAAGTTCGCGGGTCGGGAGGCCGATCAAACGGGGCGGCTCTCCGAAATGCAGCAACTCGGCTACAACGACCTTGCCGCCGACCGGCAATCGGTGGCGGCAGTCCAGGCCCTTGAAGCGATTCTCGAATACCATGCGAAGGGCGAACCCGACTGCGTCGTGCGTGTCAACGACTCGCACGGTGGACTGGTTCTCTACCGACCGGGCAGGGGAGAACCGGTCGTTCAATATTCGGGACGAGTGTAGAGTGGTGTCAGCCAAGTCACCGTGAGTGTTTCGGAGGAAGCGGCGATGACGACAGAAGTGGAACTGGTTGATCCTGTACAGGTGGCTCGGATTCGTCCTCGATTCCAGCATCTGGTGGCGGAATGGAAGGAGTCATCTCGGTACTTGTCGAATACCAGCCAGATGGCGATGCTCCCCTCGTATCAACGGATCATTGGCATGGGTTGGCCGGCAGTGCCGCTCATCATAGAAGAATTGCAACGCGAACCCGATCACTGGTTTTGGGCGTTGGAGGCGATCACGGAACAGAATCCGGTTCCTCCATCGCTCGCGGGGCAGGTGCCAGCCATGGCCGAATGCTGGGTCGAATGGGGGCGAGAACAAGGATTGCTTCGCCCGTGATTCCACTCGGTTCGTTTCCCCGCCTCTTGGATCTTTGGAGCGCTCATGCGAGCGGAATCAACAGCCGCAGACAACGCCGGAATGCCATTCAAGCGGCTGTTTCTGGGAGCGTTCCTCGTTCTGCTCTCGATATTGATCGGAATGGTTGTCTGGCAGTCGCAGCAGTCCCGAGCGGAAGACCAGTTCTGCAAGACTCTTGGCGACCGAGGGTGCATGTATGTCAGGGCAGATCGGTTTCCAGCGTGGCTGCGGACGGCCGTTCTTCGGCTGTGTCGTTTCGACCTGCGGCGTTTCGACCCGATTATCCATGTGACACTGGGTCGAAACGTCGAAGCCGCGAACATGGACCTCTCCGGCCTGGGCCGGATGAGATCGCTTCGCATGTTGATTGTGGAGGCGGATCTGACAACCGCCGAGTGGAAGGTTGTCGGCGACCTCAACCAACTCGAAGACTTAAAAGTCCTCAACT
>JAYVOX010000259.1:0-2025 GCA_043757695.1 Schlesneria sp. | reverse complement strand
TGCAGGCGACTCATCAAATCGTTCGCTTGCCCCTGCTCTTTCACCTGCCGTGCGGCCGCTTGGCTATGAACGCGAATCCGTTCGTGCAGGTCTTGTCGGTCGCCGCCAGCGCGCACGCCGGCCATCAGAATTTCCTCGGTCGCCATGAACGGCAATTCTTCATCGAGATGCTTCGCGATCACCTTCGGATAGACGACCAAACCATCCACCACGTTGCGATACAAAATGAGAATGGCGTCGGTCGCGAGGAACGCTTGCGGGATCGTCAACCGGCGATTGGCACTGTCGTCCAATGTCCGCTCCATCCATTGTGTCGCCGTCGTTTGAGCAGCCGACGATGCGAGGCTCATCACAAATCGAGCCAGCCCACACATGCGCTCGGACCGCATCGGGTTCCGTTTGTAGGCCATCGCCGACGAACCGATCTGATGCTTCTCAAACGGCTCTTCAATTTCTTTGCGGCTTTGGAGCAATCGCAAGTCCGATCCCGATTTGTGAGCCGATTGAGCCAGTCCACCCAGCACGTCGATCACCTGCGCATCGACTTTGCGCGAGTACGTCTGACCGGTCACGGCATACGCCGACGAGAACCCCAGCTTGTGACAGACGATGCGCTCCAACTCTTCGACCTTCGCATGGTCGCCATTGAACAGTGAGAGGAACGTCGCCTGCGTTCCCGTCGTCCCTTTCACGCCGCGCAGTTTGATCGCCTTGATTCGATGCTCCACCTCTTCGAGATCAAGCACGAGGTCGTAGCACCACAACGTGGCGCGTTTGCCGACCGTGACGGGCTGCGCCGGTTGCAGATGCGTGAACCCGAGACACGGCAACGCGCGATACTGCTCGGCAAACCGGGCCAGTCGGTCGATCGTCGCGACCAACTTCGACCGCAACATTTCCAAACCGCGCCGCATCAGGATGAGGTCCGTGTTGTCGGTGACGTAGCAGCTCGTCGCCCCCAGATGAATGATCGGTCGCGCCGTCGGACAGACATCGCCATAAGCGTGAACGTGCGCCATCACGTCGTGCCGCAATTGCAGCTCGTAGCGCGCGGCGGCAGCGAAGTCGATGTCGCTCACGTGGGTTCGCAACTCGTCAATCTGCTGGTTGGAAATGTTCAACCCGAGTTCCGCTTCAGCCTCTGCCAACGCAACCCACAGCTTGCGCCACGTCGAGTGCTTGGTTTGAGGCGACCAGAGTTGGCTCATGTCAGCCGAGGCATATCGGCCGATCAGCGGGTTGTCGTAAACATCGTGATTCACAGAGCGGGTCCTGTTGAGTGGAGAGTGGTCATTGGTCAGTGGGCAGTAGGGTGGGTCGAGTCTGCGAGGCCCACCGATCACGCGACTTCACCGAACAGCTCGGCCTCGCCGGCTCGACCCACCCTACATCTACACGGTGCGAACGCCAACTGCATCTCAGCGGACTCGTTCCTCACGGTTGAATGGCCTCGACCGCGATCTCACTGATCTGGCCAATCAGCGGGTTGACCAAGCCCTTGCCGTTCGGGTGAACGCGGTTGCTCAGGAAGATGACGAACAGTTTTCGTTCGGGATCAATCCAGAGCGCCGTGCCGGTGAAGCCGCCGTGCCCGAAGGCACGCTCAGAAAACTTCGTGCCGCGATTGATCGAGTACCGCGACTGCATGTCCCAGCCGAGTCCCCGCAAGTCGCGCGTCTCCTGATTCTGTTTATCCGTGCCGACGATGGTGTGGCGAGTCGTCATCGTCTCCCAAGTCGCTCGCTTCAAAATGCGGCTGCCGTCGTCGTTGATTCCGGCCATGGCGTCGATGGCGTAGCGTGCCAGATCGCGCGCGGTCCCGAACAGCCCCGCGTGTCCCGCCACCCCGTCCAGCTTGAACGCGCGCGGATCGTGAACCTCACCCTGCATCCATTTTCCGCCGCGTTGCTCGGTCGGAGCGGCTCGTTGGCGAAGCGGCTCGGCGGGAAGATAACTCGTTTCGGTCATCCCCAACGGGGCAAAAACTTCGGCCTGCGCGAACTCATTCAGCGACCGTCCCGACAC
>JAYVOX010000258.1:0-7387 GCA_043757695.1 Schlesneria sp. | reverse complement strand
ATTGGTCTCGTCGGCGGAGCGACGAGACTACAGTAGTCCCGTCGCTCCGCCGACGGGACGGGCTGTTCAAAACACGGCGTAGTTCTTGGACAGGTCCTAAGCATTGACGACGCACTAGTTCTGGTTTCGTCGCAGGGCGACTGACCAACACGGATCGCTGCCTCGCGATGCACGGGCAGGGCGGCTTGAAGTTTCCCGAGTCTTCATCCATCCTTCGCGCGCCGTTCGCAGGGCATTCGTGGGAGAGACTCCGCTTGAGTCGCGTGTTTCTACCTCGCACGGTGGACCTTGCGACATTTGGTGAGCCGCATGCCGTGAGGCTGCGGGTGCTTCAACACCGCCAGAAACCCGTGGCCTCACGGCACACGGCTCGCCCGAAACGTCTCACTCAGGACCGCGTGCGGTATCACAACGATGAAGATCAACTCGACGAGACCTCGCCCAGCAAACTGGAAGTGACAGGAACACTGCATGGCTGCACCGCCGCTCTATGACTTTGGGCTGTTCGACGAGAACAAACCGATCTTCTCCATCGAAGACATCCGCGCCGCAAACCCGCAGCGGTTCGAGATGGAGCAACTGACCGGGATTCTGTACGTCGATCACGAAGGGCAGGGGTTGGTTGGGTACAAGGACATCACGCCGAATGAGTTTTGGGTGCGCGGCCACATGCCCGACTTCCCGCTCATGCCGGGTGTCATCATGTGCGAATGTGCCGCTCAGTTGGGAGGCTTCTTCGTCCGCAAGTTCGACTTGCTCGATGGCGACTTCCTCGGCTTCGGCGGGATGGAAGAGGTTCGCTTTCGTTCGCCGGTCTTGGTCGGCGAACGACTCATCATCATGGCCAAGCTCAGTCGCTTCCGACCCAAGCAGCGGGCCGAGTTCAATTTTCAAGGCTATGTGAACGGCAAGCTGGTCTTCAGCGGTCGCTCGATCGGAGTCCCGATCCACCAAGGCCGCACGCCACCGGATGCGGTCTGAACAGCGCCCCGTTGGCTCGTTCAACCGCGTGGCCAACGGCCCGCGCGTGGAGCGGCGAAACGAGCTGCAATGTCAGCTCGACGCGCGGGCCGTTGGCCACGCGGTTAAACGGCTCCCTTCTGCTCCTCCCACCGTCTCGCGAAACCCGACATGCCGCTGCCGACTGTTGATCTCCGTCCCTACTTCACGCCGCTGGTGGAAATCGAAGGCGTTCTCGACTGGAGAGCCATCTTTGGGAACGACCGCCCCGTGCAGATGGACATCGGCTGTGGGCGCGGCAAATTTTTGTGTGACTCGACCATCGCTCATCCGGAAACGAACTGGCTCGGCGTGGAACTCGAATACACCGAAGCGCGCCGTGCCGCGACACGTCTCTTCAAGCGGTCACTTCCCAACGGGCGCGTGATCGGCGGCGATGCTCATGAGCTGTTGTCGAAGCGCATCGAACCGCACTCCCTCGCGGCGGCGCACGTTTACTTTCCCGATCCGTGGTGGAAGCGCAAGCACCACAAACGGCGGTTGTTCACCGATGAGTTCGCCAATCTGCTGTCTCATGCGGTCCAGCACGGTGGGTTCGTTCACTCGTGGACCGATGTCGGCGAGTACTTTGAGGTCATCAGCGCTCTGATGAATCATCACGCCGACTTCACGCCCCTCACGCCGCCACCCGAACCGGCCGGTGCCAACGACCTCGACTACCTCACCAACTTCCACCGCCGTGGCAAGCGAGCGGGCAGCACAATCTGGCGTGGTCTGTGGCAACGAGGCTGAACACGATTAAACGGCGAGTGGCGATGGTTCAACTGCCCTTGCCGATTTCGACTCGATGTTTCATATAGTCGCTGCCCGCACGGAATTGGTCGGGCGAGGTCCTCAAGGATGGGTGTCATGTTGCGAGCAGTCTGTTCCGGTCTGGCCCTGGTGGGAGCCATCGCGATGACGACCACCCTCGTCCATTCCGGTGACACTCCGCCACGCGAGCCACCGACTCCCGTTGTCGTCGCAGCGCAAGAGACTGCTTCACCCGAGACCTCCACGATCCCCGCAGTGGCAACTCTCCCCGCCAACAGCGTCAAAGGGTCGCTCGTCATCATCGGTGGCTCCGAACGGTTCGATCACGGCGAATTTTGGGACAACATTGTCGAGTTAGCGGGCGGACCCGGTTCGCGCATCGCCGTCTTTCCCACCGCGAGTGGCGATCCCGTGAAAAACGGCGGCTTGGTGATCTCGGCTCTAAACAAAGCGGGAGCCGATGCCTTTCTCGTCCCCGTCGCGTGGCGCAAGGTGCCGATGTCACCACAGGCCGCCGTCTCCGATCCCGAATTGGTGGCTGAAGTCCGTGGCTCGACGGGCATCTTCCTGATCGGTGGTGAGCAGGATCGCATCGTGAAGGCGCTCTACACGCCCGATGGTCAGTTCACGCCGATGCTCGATGCGATCTGGGACGTGTATCGCAAAGGGGGCGTCATTGCCGGAACCAGCGCGGGAGCGGCTGTGATGAGTCGCATCATGTATCGCGATGCCGACTCGGTGCTGGACACCATGCTGCGGGGAGTCCGCTTCGGGAAGGAGATTGATCGCGGGCTGGGCTTTCTCGATAGCGAATGGTTCATCGACCAGCACTGTCTGGTGCGCGGCCGGTTCGCGCGGGCCTTGGTCGCGATGCACGATCAGGGCTTCAAATTCGGGATCGGCGTCGATGAAAACTCGGCGATCATTGTCACCAACGGTAAGGACGTGCGCGTCATCGGTTACAAGGGGGCCTTGGTGCTGGACCTGTCGCGAGCGGAACACGACCCGGCGCTGAAGCGGTTCAATTTGAAGAACGTCCGCTTGACGTACCTCGATCGCGGCGACCGCTTCGATCTGAAGTCGCGCAATGTGATCCCTTCCGAAGAGAAGCTCGACGATGAAAAGCTCGACCCCCGAGCCGCCAACTTCAAGCCGACCGTCAAGCGGCCGCTGTTCTTCAACGACATCTTGGGCAACACGACGGTCGTCGATTTGATGGGCAAGCTGATGGAAAACATTCACGGGGAAGCGATCGGTCTGGCGTTCGACGGCGCGGCGGCGCGCAAGCAAGCGGTGGATGGCTTCGAGTTCAAATTCCAACGGGATGACGAGAGCTTCGCGTGGTACACGGGGACGTTCGGCGGCGACGACTACACGGTGAAAAACATCCGCCTCGACATTCGCCCGATCCGCATCGCCGGGCCGCTCTATGAAGCGGCTGAATAGTGAGTACTCGTGGAACACCGCCAACTTTCACTGCCTGAAGACGCGCGATGTGAGGCGACTCGACCCACGCGACGGTTGCCGCGCGTGGTACTGGCAGTCGTGTGGTTGCTGCTGTTCACCGCGTGGTTCCATAGCTTTGGCCTGCCGAACAACCAGCCCGCCACGCGCGGAATGGTCTGGGCTGGCCTCCCGTTCGACTTGCTCGATCTGCTCGACCCACCCGTCGTCAAAAATTCGGCTCCGTGGAGTTGGCTGTTCCTCGCGCAACGTCTGCCGTTTCTCTTGATCGCGAGTTTGATCTGGGCGGGAGCATGGGGCCTCGGATCGCTCCTGCTGCGCGGGCTGCGGTTGCGCGAGGACTTCGATCCGATCGAGCGAACGTTCTTTGCGGGCTGTCTCGGACTGGCGGCAGTCTCGTTGATGATGCTCGGGTTTGGATTGCTCGGCGCGATGAGTCGTTTGCTGTTGGGATCGCTGCTGCTGATCCCGTTCGCGGTCGAGATCAGGCGCGCGCGACGACCGGCGACGGGTGAGACATCTCAGCGAACGGGTTCCTGCGTTCCAACCGATCTCCCGATGAGTCGGCTGTCTTGGCTCGTGCTGAGTCTCATCGCACCGTTTGTCGGTTGCATGTTATTGGGCGCGATGTCGCCGCAGACTGACTTCGATGTGGTCGAGTACCACTTGGGTGGGCCAAAGGAATGGTTTCAACAAGGCCACATCGTGCGGCTCCCTCACAACGTTTACACGAGCTTTCCATTTCTGACCGAGATGCTGTTGCTGTGCGGCATGGTGTTGCGGGGCGACTGGGAATCGGGGGCACTCGCGGGACAAGCGGCTGTGGCGGGGTTCGTTCCACTCACCGCACTCGGTCTGTTCGCGACGGGCCGACGGTGGTTCGGCTCGACGGCCGGTAGCCTCGCGGCACTCGTCTGGCTGACCACGCCGTGGGCGTACCGCATCGCGATTGTGTCGTACGCCGAGGGCGGCTTGGCCTGCTACCTGTTCGCGGCGTTCGCGGTCGGGCTGAGACTGATCTGGCGCGATGACACGGATGAAGCTCCGAACGATTCTCGCAGCAACCAGAGTTCTCTCTGCTCTAGTAACCCGCCGCGTGAGCAAGGGCGTCTCTCGAACAACGGGACCGAACACCGCCTCCTCGCGCTGTGCGGTTTGCTGGCCGGTTCCGCGATGGCGTGCAAATACACGGGAGCGATCTCCGTGGTGCTACCGCTGGCAGTGATGATCGCGATCCGTTCGTTGATCGTTCGAGAACCGATGAGCCTCCGCGCGAAGCGAGTTCTCCTCGAGTTGGTCCTATTCGGCGCGGCGGTCTTGCTCGCCGTCGGGCCGTGGTTGGTGAAGAACGCCGTTGAGACCGGCAATCCTGTGTTTCCGCTCGCGTACTCGGTATTCGGCGGCGAAGGTCGCGATGCAGCGATGAATGCGCAGTGGAGCAAGGGGCATTCGGCACCGCCGTACCTCAGCGTCAGTCACTGGCTGTCTGACCTGTTCGTCAAGCTGACTGATGTCGCCGCGAACAACGACTGGCACAGCGCGCTGATGTTTGGTTTGGCCCCGATCGCGGTTCTCGCTTCGTGGCGACGGCGCGTCTGGTGCGTGTGGGCTTTCATCGGCTGGCAGTTCTTCAGTTGGTTCGTACTGACGCATCACATTGATCGGTTCTACGTCCCGATGTTTCCGGTCGTTGCACTGCTCGCGGGTGTCGGTGCCGCGTGGCTGTTCACGGCGATCGACGGTTGGCCTGAAGTCGAGTCTGCCGATGCGCTGCGGAGTGGGACTTCGTCGTCGCAGCAGGCTTCAATGTCCTCTCGTGCGGTGAAGCTGGATCGGCATGGTGACGGCCGTGTGCCGCCGTCCCGTCGGCGGAGAGACGGGACTACAGTAGGCGAATCGGCTGAGCCGCTTCGCGCGGGAAACCAGCGCCGCTTGTGGACGATTGTTGCGGACTCTTTGATCGTCTGCTTGATCGGAGCGAACGTTCTTTACAACGTCGGCGTGATGATCAATCTCAGTGGCTACAACGCCGGACGCACCGACTTGCAGGCGGCGCGGGAGACGCAGTTGTCGCGCTGGTACGGTGCCCAGAAATGGATCGAGGACGAACTCGCGGCGGGGCGAATGCCGTCCAACATGAAAGTCCTCTGCGTTGGTGAGGCGGCTCTGTTTCATGCTCGGTTCTCCTACGTTTACAACACGGTGTTCGACCGGTCGCAGTTCGAGCAATGGTTCGCTCGGAGAACGCCTTCGGGTCAGTTTGAACTGCGGCCGCGCGCAGAAATCCTCGCCACGCTGCGGCAACATCGCATCACGCACGTCCTCATCAACTGGTCCGAAGTGCTGCGATATCGCGAGCCGGGCAGCTATGGCTACACCAACTTTGCGCACCCCGATCACGTCAGTGAACTGGTCCAGCTCGGCCTGTTGCAGCCCGTCACGCTACCCGCGTCGGTCGCACTGCAACCGCTGAAGGAGGACAGACTCAAGCAAGTCGAAGAATGGGCACCGGCATTGAAGACCAACGTCGAGGGCCAGCCCGCGCTGACCGCGATCCAGTTGTTCGAGTGAGTGAAGGTTTCGCCGTCATCAAAGACCAAGGACCGGCGCATCAATCACTGGCAGACGTAGCTGAACTCGTGAGAGTTCAGGCCGAAGTCTCACGACTTCGGCTACGTCAGCTATTGATGCGCCGATCCCAAGTGATTCAAAAGGATGCTCGATGAAGACCGGTGCGATCGTGCTGTGTGGTGGGAAGTCGAGTCGCATGGGGCGCGACAAAGCGACGCTGCCATTTGGTCCCGAGCTGATGTTGCAGCGAGTCATTCGGCTGCTGAGTGAAGTCGTCGAGGTGTCGCAGATCGTGGTCGTTGCCGCGCCGAATCAGTCGTTGCCGGAGCTGCCCTCGGGTGTGAGGATCACGCACGATGATCGTTCAGAGCGAGGGCCGCTGCAGGGATTGGCCGCCGGTTTGAAACTCTGCACCGATCGAGTCGATGCGGTCTATGCGACCAGTTGCGACGTGCCGTTGCTGGTGCCGAAGTTCGTCAGCCGGATATTCGAGTTGCTGACCGACCACGACATCGCGGTCCCGTATGACGGCCAGTATCACCACCCGCTCGCAGCGGTCTATCGACCCGCCGTGCTGACTCACGTGCAGCGGCTCTTGGACGCCGATCGCTTGCGTCCGCGCTTCTTGTTCGACGAAGTTCGCTGCCGTGAAGTCACGATGGATGAACTGCGAGTCGTCGATCCGCTCTTGGCAACGCTGAAGAACCTCAACACGCCCGAAGACTATCTCGCCGCGATGCAATCGGCGGGATTGTCTGCCGATTGAGAACGGCGGGAGGACGAGGCCCACGGCCGTTCCCGAGTCAAAATGGCTTGAATTCTGCGAACTGACCTGACGTGGTGGACTTGTCAAAACGTCGCAGTTAGTTTCTCCCGCCCAAGAATCGAACTTGCTCCGCGTTTCATCGACGACCTCACGTCTTTTCACTGTCAGCACGATTTTTCATAGGAACCCCTGCACATGCCCGCGAACTCCGAGATCGTCGAACAGCTTCGTTGGAAGAAGCTCCCCGTGCTCAATGACGGGTTCGTCTGTCTGGTCGATGTCATGGGGGACGACTCGTCCGTCGTGCAGGCGGCTCGCGTGAGCTATGGCGAGGGAACGAAGAAGGTGTCGGATGATCGGACTCTCATCCGCTACTTGCTCCGCCATCGACACACCACGCCGTTCGAGATGGCCGAGATCAAGATTCTCGTCCGCGTCCCGATGGACTGTTGGCGACAATGGATTCGCCACCGCATGGCCAGCGTGAATGAGTACAGCACGCGGTACTCGGTGGCGATTGACTCGGCGCAGTCCACGCCCGCCGATGCGTGGCGCTCGCAGGCCGAACAGAATCGACAGGGGAGCGGTCAATCGCTTCCGGACGAAATCGGTGAGAAGCTGACTGAGGACGAACGGCATCTGCACGAAGAGACGCGCCGCATCTACGACGCGCGCCTCGCAGCGGGTGTCGCGCGGGAGCAGGCTCGCAAAGATTTGCCGCTCGCCACGTATACTGAAGCCTATTGGAAGATCGACCTCCACAATTTGCTCCATTTCCTCGCGCTGAGAATGGACGCACACGCTCAAGAAGAG
>JAYVOX010000257.1:0-7387 GCA_043757695.1 Schlesneria sp. | reverse complement strand
GGGGAAGCCGGAACTCGGCCCGGCATCGGCCTGCTTGATCCAGATGACTTGAACCTGATCTCGCGACACTCCGTCAGTCCGCAGCCGTTCATCGACCGTGTTCCAGTAGCGCGTTCCCGTGCGCTCGTCATCGGGATTTTGAATGGCAGCCGCCGTCATACCTCCCTGTGCGCCATTGACAAACACCACGCGCGGGTTGATCTCCGAAGTCCCTCGCAGTGCTCGGCGGAAGCCGTCGGAAGACTGCGACGTATTGCTCATGCCGACCGACATCAGCACGATCTTGCCGTCGGACGCTGGTCGGCCGTCCCGGTCGAGCGGTTGAATCTGTTCGGCGAGCTTGCGGCCCGCGTCCTCATGAACCTGTGGGCGAATGTTCTTTCCCTGTGGATACAGCCCACCCTCAAAGCCGTGATACTTGGCGGTGCCGAGTTCGGTCAGAGGCCGCAGATCGGCGGGAGGCGCTGGAGGCGGGTTGCGACCCGGTTGGCCGCCACCCTCACCTGCAAGGCGCAGTGCGTTCACGGTCGGCTTGCCATTGCGATTGGCCTCGCGAAAGAATGTGTCGATCCCCGTTTTGAAATCCTTCATCCGATCCTTGAGTGTCTCGCCGCTGCCACCCAAGACCTGCGTGTCGTCCGCCAAAGTCAGCTCGCGGTCCTTGCCATCGACCGTGACGGTCATCGTTCGTTTGTCGATGTCGAGCGATTTGATGCGGCCGCGCTGAATGTCGCCGCCGGGATTCTGACCGGGATTGTTGGGCGCGTTGCCTGCGGGCGCGCCGGCCACGGCAGGACGAAGGCCAACGAGTGATGTTTTGCCATCGCGTTCGCGGGTCGCGAAATTGATCGACGCTCCCACTTTGAAGGCTTCGTTCTTCAGGCCCCCTTCGAGTTCACCACCACTCGCCGCACGAATCTGCGTTTCGTTTTTGATTTCAAAGCTGCGGTCCTTGCCATCGACCGTGACCGTAATTGTCCCCTTAGCTGTATCAATGGCTTTGATGCTCCCTCACTCAATGGTCTGCGCCGAGGAAGCCCTGCCAACGAAGAGCAGTATCGCGAGAAACCAGAATGAGCGAATGGCCATGATCGTGTCTCCAAAAGGGAACCAGTGAACAGTCTTGGTGAGCCGGACTTTAGTCGGAAACGTCATCTCTGTGATTTTTGAATCACTTCGTCCGTCGTGCGAGTTCGACGAAGCGCGCGTAGGCCTCGTCCCACGCGAGCGTGTTCTGCGGTTCATAGCGATTCATGGTTGAGGAGGCTCGCACCACATCGCGGATCTGCGCGAGCGAGCCGATGGCCCCCGCAGTCCTGGCCTGCACGAGAATGTTGCCGAGCGCTGTGGCTTCGATCGGACCGGTCACCACGGGACGACCGGTCGCGTCCGCGGTGAACTGGTTCAAGAGTTCGTTCTGCGTTCCGCCACCGACAATGTGAATGACCTCGACTCGTTCTCCGGACAGCTCTTCGAGCCAGCCGAGGACCATGCGGTACTTGAGAGCGAGGCTTTCGAGGGCACAGCGGACGAGACCGCCCTCGCTGTCGGGGATCTCTTGATTGGTCTGGCGGCACCAGTCGCGAATCGCCTCGGGCATGTCGGGTGGCGCGAGGAACGCCTGATCGTCGGGATCGACGAACGCGCGGAACGGCTGAGCGTCGCGAGCCGCCTGCGCCAGCAAGCCGTAATCGTAGGCCGTGCCGTTCCGCTCGAATGACTTGCGACACTCCTGCACCAGCCACAGGCCCATGATGTTCTTGAGCAGCCGATACGTACCGTCGATCCCACCTTCATTGGTGACGTTCAGTTCGAGAGCACGCTGCGTGAGGACGGCGTGCGGCAGTTCGAGGCCCATCAGCGACCAGGTTCCCGAGCTGATATAGGCCCAACTGGCCGAGCCGGTTCGCTCGGTGGGAACCGCGACGACGGCCGCCGCCGTGTCGTGAGTCGGTGGCGTGACCACGTCCAGTCGTGGCAAGCCCGCGCGCCGCGCGACATCCTCACGCAAGCGACCGAGCTTCGTCCCCGGATCGACGACATCGCCGAACATTTGCGTCGGCAGATCGAGTTTCCGCAGCAGGTCAAACGCCCACGTGCGATCCGTCGGATGAAACATCTGCGACGTGGTGGCATTAGTGAACTCGACGACGCGACTCCCCGACAGCAACCAATGGAAGAAGTCGGGGATCATGAGGAACCGATCCGCCTGAGCGACCAGCGGCCCGTTGGCCTGATTCATCGCCACAAACTGGTACAGCGAGTTGATCTCCATGAACTGAAGCCCGGTCTCCGCGAAGACCTCGGCGCGGGGGACTCGTTGAAACGTCCGTTCCATCACGCCGCGCGTGCGCGGATCGCGGTAGTTGTAAGCCTGACCGAGCATCTCACCCGTCTTGGACAGCAGGACGAAGTCCACACCCCACGTATCGACGCCGACGGAAACGATGTTCTGCCCAAACCGAACAGCCGCTTTGGCGAGGCCCGTTTGGATCTCGGACCACAGCCGCAACAAGTCCCAGCGCATCGTGTCTGCCACATGGACTGGACCGTTCGGAAACCGATGCAACTCTTCGAGGCGAACCTGCTGCCCATCGAAGAGTCCCGCCATCACGCGGCCACTCTCCGCCCCCAGATCGATCGCCAAATAGACTTGCTCGGCCATGTCGGATGCTCCTTGTCAGGCAGTTTTTGGAAGGCTGCGATGGCTCAATGGAGACGTGAGTACGTTTCACGTCTCCATTGAGCGGCGGGCATGATACCTCTGATCGAACAAAGCGGTAGCGCGGCACAGACGCACCTGTTTTGAATGCAAAGCTCGCTCCAGCACCCTGTCGCATCATCATCGGCGGCGGCAGTTGGTGCCGGAGTGTGCAACTGATTTGAGTGACGGAGCATTTTTCTCGGACAAAAGTAGCTGAAACGAGGCGTTTCTCGGTCGAGTCCCCTTGATTCGGATTGATCCCGTTTTGAGCCACGGCTACAAACCGCCGTCCCTTTCTCTCGAATCACGTCTGTCTACTCTCTCTGTCCGATGAGGTCGAAGTTGCTGCGCCACGGCGTTGTCCGCGTCGCAGTTTTTGAGGTCTCGTCGAGCAGTCTCATTCGCCCCCTCCGGTTCTCTGGCGTGGTCTGACCACGATCATCCGCAACCGCAAAGGTGACTCGATGAACTTATCGACCAACCGACTTTCGCTCCGCGTCTCGAAGAGCATGCGCGGCTTGCTGTGGCTCAGCTTAGGGGTGGCGCTCGCGCTCTCCTCGCGACTGGCCGTCGGGCAGGAACCTCCCGCCGGCAATGCCCAGACAGAAGTCGGCGACGCCGTCGAAGACGGCTGGCTCTTCGGCGATCAATACACCGGACGTTCCGGACAGGCGTTCGGTGCGCTGATCCGTGGCGGTGTCTCCACAGGACCCGCGATCGGGCGTGAGACCTCGATCTTCCCCGTGGAACTCATGCCGTATGCCTTCGCCGACAAATGGATGTTCTTCACCGACTTCCGTGGCTTTCGAGCGACCTCGGATAATTGGGGCGGAAGCCTCGGGACCGGGACGCGATATTACTCGGATCGGCTGGATCGCATCTTCGGTGCTAACGTCTTCTACGACTACGACAACTCCAGTGGTGCGCTCTTTCGTGATGTCGGCTTCGGATTGGAAACGCTCGGAAATCTGTGGGACCTGCGCGCCAACGCATACTTTCCGAATGGCGTCACCAATCGCCTGCTGAAGACCACGTTCGTCGAAGGCAGCCAAGCCTTTGTCGGCAATCAGATTACTTATAGTCAGAATCGCCTCGTCGCAAATGCACTGACAGGGGTGGATATGGAAGTCGCCACTCCGCTTCCTGGCCGCGTGATGAAGCGGCACGACGTGCGGTGGGCGGGCGGTTGGTACTACTACAAAGGTGGCGAGGTTCCGGGCTTCGCGGGCTGGAAGACACGCCTGCAAGCGAATGTCTTGCCCAGTGTTCAGATGCAGGTGGAAGTCACCAACGACAAGCAGTTTGATACGAACGTCATCTTCGGAGCGACGTGGACCTATGGTGGGTTTCGCCAGCCCGATGGCGAAGCACGAACACAATTCAATCGCATGACGACACCTGTTCTACGCAATTACAACGTGGTCGTCGGATTGAAAACAATCACTGATACGGGAATCGTGGCAGTCAATCCCGTCACGGCGACGCCTTACTTCGTCGAACACGTGGCGAGTTATGCCACTGGCCCAGCCTTTAACGGGACGGTCCTAGACCCGTTCCTGTCGGTGGCCGATGCTCAGGCTAATCCAGGTGCTGACATCATCTTCGTGCATGCCGACAGCGTCTTTAATACCGGTGTCGATCTCAACGAACCGGGAGTTCGCATGTTGGGAGAAGGCGACGTCGCCAAACATCTGATCAGCGTGACGACCTTGCCAGACCCCATCCCGGTCCCGCGTGCCACGGCATTTATAAACCGCCCCATATTTCAAAATGCTCCTGGAGTTGGCGTGACGCTGAATACTCTGGGCCAAGGATTCTCGACATCAACGTTGACTGAATTTAGCGGTTTCCAAATTGGCGACCCGACCAATATTGCCAGTGGATCGGTCGGAGCTGGCATTTTTGGTGACACCGTGAAGAACTTCAAAATCACTCAGACCGATGTCAATTTCGCCAACGGTGACGGCGTGCTTCTCCAAAACCTGACGGGCCTCATTCAGATGGATGGCGTTCGCATCAACGATCCGGTTGGAGGAGGTACGGCGCTGCATATCTCGGGTGGAACAGGCCAAGTGCGGTTCGGTGACGACACCGGGACGGGTCATTCTGGAAGACCGGGCATCATCGTCAACACCGGCGGACGCGCCCTGTGGGTCGAGAACACCAATGCAGGAAGCATCGTCAATCTCATGGATGCCGAGATTCAAGACACAATGGGTCAAGGGATCCTGATCGACAACAGCTTGTCAGGAGCGGGTGGTACGGTGACAGTCGATACCGCCACGATCAATCAGGGGACGACAACAGGCGTCCAAGTCGTCGGTGGTAATGGCATCGTGAACTTCCGTGGCGTCGTGACGATCGATAAGCCGACCGGAGACGGGGTTGATGTCCGAAACACGTTGGCGGGCAGTTCGGTCACATTTGGAACGTCGGCCGTGGGAGGTGCGGTTGGAAATGGAGTGATCGTCACCGACCGAAATGGTCGCGGAGTTAATCTGTTTAACAATGCGGGTAACGTCTCGTTTTTCGGGCCGGTTTCCGTCATCCCAGGCACTACAGGGACGCTCGTCAATCCGGCCGCAATTGAATACCAGTCCAGCAGCGGGAGTGCTCTGTTCCAAACGTTGACTCTGACCGGTGGTGCTGGCGATGCCATCGTGATCGGCACCATTGGCAGCGACAACACGGGACAGTTCTTGGTCTCGGGCTTAACCACAATCAACACTTTCGGTGGCAACGGTGTGCTGGTTACGGATGACAACTCCGAAGTCTCGTTCAATAGCGGATTGACCGTCGTCAACCGAGGGCTTGGCTTATTGACTCAAGGTGAGAGTGGCGTCAACGTCAATAATAATCGTGGCACTGTTGTATTCCGGGGAACGACCAGTATCGATAATCCGAAGGGTGTCTTTTCACCAGCCGTCGATATTCAGGACAATGCGACTCTGAGTAGTGTGCAGTTTGAAACGTTGTCGATTACCGAAGCGACTCGCCCGCTGCCGTTGATCGGTGGAGCGGGACTCAACATCCGAAATAATCTCGGCGCGGTCTCCGTCAATACGCTCAACGTGGACTCGGTTGACGGGATCGCTTTGTTTGCCGACACCGCAGGCGTCATTACCACAACGGTGACACCATTGGGCACCACGGTCACCACGTCTGGAGGTGTCTCTGTGGCCAACGGAATCATTACGACAGCGGGTGAACGGCCCGCGATTGAAGTTCGTGGTTCGGTGATGAACCTGAGTTTTCAAGCTGTCAGCAGCTCTGATTCTCTCTCAGACGGGGTCACGCTTACGGACAACATTGGGTCGGGAGGAGGTGACTTATTTACGGTCACCGGTCTCAATGGGGCGATCGGAACCGGCGGGACAATTACCGGAGCCGCTGGTGACGGACTGTTCTTGCGAGACACCGGCGGTGTCTCTTTGTCCGGGATGAACATCAACGGCAACCTCGGTGACGGAATCGATGCCCGCACGACCTTGTTCACGGTGGTGCCAGCCATCACCGCGACCACCAATTTGGCTCTGATCAACTCTTCGGTGGTGTTGAATGGAGGCTTTGGAGTCCAGACGTTGACAACTCCACGCGTCACCTTGCTGGGAAACACGATCCGTGGAAATGGACAAGCGAGTGAAGTTCAACTCGTATCTGCTGCGAATACCAACTACGACTATCTCATCGGCAATGAATTCACGGGGAACGGAAATATTATTACCCACGCGGCCACTGCGTTCCCTCTGGACAGTGGAGTGCGGATATTCAACCAAGGGGCTGGTATCGGCTCCAATCTCGGTCTTTCTTTTGTCAATAATACGGTGACGCAAACTGGAACCTTTGGCACGGGGCTCCGCGTGGATTGGAATGGTCCAGTTACAAGACTGCTCCCGAGTGGCCGGTCGGGTGCCGATGTCGTTTTGAACACGTTCAACAACGCGGGGACCAATGGCGTGATCGCTCTCGCGGATATTCCTACAGCCGTCCATTTCAACCTGTCCTCTGGCACCGCAACGTCAAACGTGAGCATCTTGAGTAACACGATCAGGGCGACGGGGAATGGGACTGTTGGTGTTGATGTTACGACTCAAGGTGGCCCCTCCACGATCACGGTCGGAAAACTTGTGGGACAGCTCTTGGGGAATAATATGCAATTTACCGGGTTGAGCGATGTGGCTGTTCAGATGAATCTCGGACCCAATTCAAACGCATTCGTAACTGACAACACCATCGACATGAATGGCAACCTATCCCAAGCCCTGCGGTTCCCGCTGATACAAGGGACATCGAGTCTGACCATCGAACGAAACATCATCACGATCGACGATGGGGCGGATCTGATCAGTGATGAACGTGGTATCAACATCTTGTCTGTGGCAGGTACGGTCACGCTGTTTGGTGTCGAGAACAACGATATTCGAATGTATGGAATACGTGGCTCGGGCCTTCCCTACTTCAGTGCCCCCCCCAACATTCTTGGCAAGATTCTCGTCAACGGTGTTCTGCAACCGTAACCCGGTGCAGACGGCGAATCACGCCGCCCAACAGATCAATCCAACCGCCCGGCATCAGGCAGATGTCGGGCGTTTGCGTTGGTACTCCCCGGCGAATCATTTAGGCGGGCATGAGTTCTCTTCCCCATACCAACTCGAAGCGTGAGCGAGGGAGTCGCATTGAGCG
>JAYVOX010000256.1:0-7396 GCA_043757695.1 Schlesneria sp. | reverse complement strand
CCACTTCCGCGTCGTACTTCGACAGACTGTTGATCAACCGGGCGAAGTCGCTCTTGGACGCGGCGAACAGTCGCTCGGCGTAGTCTCGCGCCGAGGTCCGCTTGCCGTCGCCATCGGCGTCGATCCAAACGGCTCCACTGCAACCGATCGTCTGGGATTTCCAATCTGGGGAGGTCGGTTGGTAGGGCTTGGCCGTCTTCCAGTACAGACCATCGATGCCGGGGCCGAGCGCGATGGCGACGAGATGCTGGTCATGAGACGGCTTGGGAATGGTCCAGGTGCCAGTCCACTTCACGCCGGTCGGCAATGGTTTGTGATCGACATCCGCCGAAATCGCTTCGTCGCGAATCATGCGACCGTTGGCGAACAGGAGAACTCGATCGGCGCGAACCCAGTGCGGACCGAGGACTCGCACATCGACTCGCACGTCGTCGGTGACCGGGGCCAGTTCGCCGGACGAGTACTTCTCATTGACGGTCAATTCGGCGAGCAGGCCGTAGCTGACCATCACTCTCCCCTGCAAGAAACTGTTGACCGCCGCATCGACATCAATCTGAAACGGATGACGATCCGCACAACGGATGTAAGTTCGTCCCTGCCCGACGAAGTGCCGCGCGACATCGTGCGAGTCGCTGCTGCCCACCGGCGTCACGTTCAGACCGCGATTGAGCAGTCCCATCCAGTCGTGAAACAGCCGGAGCGGGTTCGATTGAGTGGCCCCCGAATTCACGACCTCCATCGCGTTGAACCGCATCGGCCAGTCGTCGAGGTTCTCGCCCACGACGGCGTTGAAGTGCTGAGGCCCGAACGGACGGACGCCGCTGTGCAGATCGCGGGCATGATTCAGGATGGCCACCTTCACGCCAGGCGTGCGGTGAATGTCGTCGAAGAGGAGTCGCCAGTCGGTCTGCTTGTGGTCGGGGACTCTGGCACCGGCTCGCACGGGGAAGACATTGAAGTGACCGCGCCCGGTCGTGACTTCATTCCCCATGACGGGCGTGAAGAACGCCCGAGCGCTGCCTCGGCCGTCTCGTGCGATCGGTTCGTAGTCAACGTGAACGTTGTGATCGGTCGCGATCGGCAGTTCGATTCCTTCCCCCGCGAGCGTCAGCATGCGCTCTTCGATCGTCGCGTCGCCGTGTCCCGAGTGAGTCAGCGTGTGAACGTGAGGGTCACACGCGACATAGCCCTCGGTCGGAACCTCACGCCGGATCGTGAGCGACCTCTTCACGGCCTCGCCCGCGCCCAGCGTGACCTCGGTCTGCGCGAGCGAATACTCGAAGCCTCGCCCCGCGAAGATCGTGTAGCGCCCTGCAGGCAGCCCAAACTTCGCGTGACCCAACGAGTACACCGTCCCCGCGCGAACCGCGAAGCGAGGACTCCACTCAAAGCGGGGAATCTCGTTCACCTCAACTCCCAGCGTTTGCAGCGCGCCGTTGGAGTCGATCACCGTGATCCGGGAGGGAAGATGGTTGGGCGTTCCCGCATCGACGACTTCGATCTCGAGGGTCGCCTCGTGGAGTACCGTTTTTCGCGGCTGATTGCGTAGCACGAATTGCCCCACGCGAATGTCATCCGACACCGCTTTGCCTCCGGCCGGAGACTCGATCACCAGCGAATTCTCGCCATCGACCAGCCCCTGCGCCGGAATGGCAAACGCGACCACCATGTCGTTCTCATCGATGGTCAGCGTCCCGATTCGCTTCTCGTTCAAGACAACGTTCCAAGTTTGCTTCACGTCCTGCTGCCGAACGAACAACGTCTGCTCGGCTGCGTTCGGCTGGGACACAAACGTCACGTCCAGGTGCTGGCCATCGGGAGTCTCGGGAAACTCAGACCACTCCCGCTCGATGCCGCTCCGCAAGTGAAGCAGCTTCGGTTCGATGACGCGCCGCTCGGGAGCCGCCTCGTCCGCCCCTAAGCCTGAGGCGGTCAACATCAACCGACAACAAACACGCAGCGCGGGCATGGCGATCTCCAAGGGTAGTCGGTTCCGACGGGAATCCTCACACGTGGGAGGCAGATCAACAAGAAGAGGATGCACCCTACGTGGCTGTTGACCGTCGCGACGTGTTGAGTTCCCGGCGGATTGGGGAAGCGTGTACCATTTCGCCGTCGTTCCCGCCTTCGTCCGTCCCGCCTTGAGGACTCTCACCCATGCGACGCTTCGCCTTCTGCTGCTGTGTTCTCGCTCTGCTTGTGACGTCGGTCACTTCGGCGCAGGTGTCGTATCCGATGTTGATGAGTCTCAAGCCGGTGGCCGTTCAGGTCGGGACGACCTCCGAGTGCGAGGTGCAATCTCGTTACACGATGCTCGGCGCGTATCAGGTCTTTATCGGTGGGAGTGGCGTCACGGCCGAGATCATTCCGCCCGAGATGCCTCCAAAAGACGCGCCGGCACTCAAGCCGGGTGAGAAGCCGAAGGAACTGCTCAAGCTGAAGCTCAAGTTCACCGCGACGGCAGAAGCGCTGCCGGGGGTGCGTGAGTTCCGGCTGGCCACTCCCAACGGAGCCAGCACCATCGGGCAACTCGTTGTCGTGCGAGACCCCGTCGTTGTCGAAGTCGCCGACAACAATACGCCCGACAAGGCGCAGGCCGTCACGCTTCCGGCGACTCTGTGCGGTGCGATCGAGAAGGTCGAGGACTTCGATTACTGGAAGTTCACCGCACAGGCGGGGCAATCGGTCATCTTCCATGTGCGCTGCCAGCGGTTGCAGGACAAGATTCACGACCTGCAGGCTCACGCCGATCCGATCCTGTATCTGCGCGACACCAAGGGGGGCGTCCTGGCGATGGCGGACAACGAACTGTTCGCCGACCCGTTCCTTGTCCATCGCTTCGAGCAGGCAGGCGAGTACCTTCTCGAAGTGCGTGACGTGCGCTATCAGGGGAACATCTATTGGGAGTATTGCATCGAGGCAAACTCGCGTCCGTTCGTGACCGGTTCGTTTCCGAAGGCTGTCGCGGCGGGAGTCGATACGCCACTGGAACTGAGCGGTGCGCTGCTCCCTGCGGAACCGAAGGCCACGATCAAACTGCCCGCTGAAGCGCGACTCGGTTCGACGTTCGTTCCACTCACGCTCGGAGATCAGACATCGAACCCGGTGCCGCTCTACGTGACCAACCTCCCGCTGACGAACGAGGCGGCGGGTGACAACAACTCGCCGATGACGGCGGCGACCGTCGAAATATCGCAGGTCATCAGCGGCCGGATCGAAACCGAGGCTGATCTCGACTGCTATTCGTTCGTCGCCAAGAAGGGCGAAAAATTCACGTTCGAGGTGATCGCGCGGCGGCAGATGTCGAAGCTCGATTCGTTTCTCCGCATCCTCAACGACAAAGGGGCGGCCCTGCGCGAGGACGATGACGGACGTTTCGGCCGACTCACCCATGCCGACACGTGGCTCGAAGGTTGGGAGGCACCGGCCGACGGAACGTTCACGGTCGAGATTCGCGATGTTCACTTGCGCGGCGGCCTCGGTTTCGAGTACGCCCTGCAAATCACACGAACCACGCCCTCGTTCGAGTTGCAGATCGACACCGACAAGACACCGCTCACACCCGGATTACACGGCCAGATTTTCGTGAGGGCCATCCGCAAGCACGGCTTCACGGGTGAGGTGCAGCTCCACATCGACGGCCTGCCGCCGGGAGTGACCGCAACCTGCGGACGCATTCTCGCGGGCAAGGGCCTCGACGGCTGCATCGTTCTCGCCGCCGCTGGCGATGCGGGAATGCTGGCCTCGGATGTACGCATCCACGGCACGGCGTCGCATCCGCAGGGCGAGGGAATGCCGAACCTCGAATTGACCGCCGTCGCCACGCCATATCAAGAGTATTACTCGCCCGGCGGTGGACGCGGGCACTATCCCGTCGAGTCGCACTCCGTCTGCATCGGCCAGCCCGCCGATCTGCTGGCCATCAAGCTGAGTGACACCGACATCCGCCTCAAGCCGGGCGAATCGAAGAAGATCACCATCACGCTCGACCGCGCGAAAGACGTGAACCACAACGTCACGCTCGACTTCATCTACCGCCACCTCGAACAGGTCTACGCGAACAGCCTGCCCGAGGGAGTAACGATGGAGAGCAACCAAAGCCAGACGCTGTTGACCGGCACCGCCAGCGAAGGCTTCATCACCTTGAAGGCCGACAAAACGGCCCCGCCCGTCGAGAAGCAAGTCACCGTCGTCATGGCCAACTTCTCTTTGAACTTCGTGATGAAATCGACCTACTCCAGCCCGCCGGTCTTTGTGACAGTCGAGAAGGCGGAGTAAATCGAAACGATCTCGCGAACAGTCCGGCTTGCGAGTTAGACTTCGCACGGCCATGAATGAGACATTTCCACGTTTAGCCCCAACGCCATCGGCGTGGGCGCGAATGGGCGCAACGCGTGGATTGCACCCACGCCGATGGCGTTGGGGCTAAACACAATACCGTTCGGTTAGTCGCAAGCAATCAGCATCAAATGTGTTACGGTGTGGCACGCCCTGAGTCCTCGAAGGGCGTGGGGCTGGTAACTAACGAAAACCACGCCCTTCGAGGACTCAGGGCGTGCCACACCAATCTTCAGTCTCGTCGTAATATCTTGGCCCATTGCGAGGTACGACTAACCGAACGGTATTGCGGCTAAACATCACATTTGTGACCGCGTGGCGTTTAGACTGCCGTGCAGTTTTCAGTTCACGACATTGGGAGAAGTTGTCATGCCACCGATCAGCGACCAGGTTGGAACAGATCAACTCAAAGACCAGCTCGGCCGGTTACCAATCAAGACCCGCGCAGAACTCGCCCACTTCCTGATCGAATCACTCGACGGCGAGCCGGACGATGATTGGGAAGCCGCCTGGGATGCAGAACTCGCCCGTCGGATGGAATCTGTGGAGAACGGCACCGCCGTGCCAATTGCAGGTGAAGAGGTGTTCGCTCGATGGCGGGCGAAATATCCATGAAGCGAATCGACTTTCTTTCTGAGGCCATTGAAGAGTTTGAAGAAGCGGCAGATTACTACGAAAGTGAACGTCAAGGGCTGGGTGGTGAGTTTCGTGAGGAGTTTGAACGGCTGTCGTTGAGAATTCGCATGCGACCTCATCAGTTTCCCCAATACAAACAGACCGGATTGAGACACACAATCCTCCGACGATTTCCCTTTGTGGTGTACTACCGTGAGACGGCAGACTCGGTCGTGGTCTATGCCGTTGCTCACGGCAGAAGAAAGCCCGACTATTGGACGGATCGCCTCAGCGAATAGTGAGTCTTGTCATTCAACCACCATCCGACGAAAACTGGAACCATGACGCAAACAGCCATTCGCATTGGACCGAACGATCACGGTCGAGCCATGTCACTGGATGACTTCGACGAAGCCGAGATTGTTGAGGGCTACCACGTCGAACTCGGACGAGGAGTGGTGATCGTGAGTGAAGTTCCCTTGCCCTGGCACCTGATCCTCATTGACCGCCTGCGCTGTCTGTTGAACTCTTACCGAACCAGCCATCCGGGTCGGATTTTCTGCGTGGCCAGCGGTGGCGAGTGCAAGCTGCCTGTCGGGCAGTTTGAGTCCGAGCGGCATCCCGACCTGGCTGTCTATCTCACCGAGCCGCCCTATCAGGACTCGAATGCCGTCTGGTCGGAATGGATTCCGGAACTGGTGATCGAAATCGTCTCCCCCGGCTCGGAAACCCGGGACTACACCGAGAAACGAGACGAATATCTCGCCTTCGGCGTGCGCGAGTACTGGATCGTTCACCCCGACCGCAAAGAGGTGCTCGTGCTGCGCCGCGTGCGGGGCCAGTGGTCGGAACAGACTCTCACCGTCGCGGACGACTACTCACCGCGCCTGCTCCCCGGCTTTCAACTCCGCGTCACCGAACTCGTCCAGCGCGTGTAAGTCGGGTAGGTCAGTCTGTGCCTGACTCTTCGATGTTTGAACAATTGAGCCTCGTCGCACTGCATCACAATCGTCAGGCACAGCCTGGCCTACCGGGCTACCCGAATGTTCAACCGGTTCGATTTTTCGATTCTCAACGATCCTGAATTCAAAGAAGACTCTGTACGTGAGGAACTCGTTTTCCCAATCCTAAGCCGGTTGGGATACTCGGCGTCTGGAGATGCTCGCATCATTCGAAGTCGTTCGCTGGTGCATCCGTTTGTAATGATCGGAAGCCAGCGGCGTCGTATCAACATCGTTCCGGACTATCTTTTGACGCTCAACGGCAAGAACGGCTTTGTTCTGGACGCGAAGGCACCAACGGAGGCGATTGTCAAATCGGCGAATGTGGAGCAGGTCTACAGCTATGCAATTCACCCGGATGTCCGTGTCCCGATTTACGTGCTCTGCAATGGACGCGACATCGCTGTCTACGACATTCAACAATTTGATCCCATATTCTCCTGCCGTCTGGCCTCGCTGGAACAGAACTGGGACAGTGTTACTCGAATTCTTTCTCCCGATGCAATTTCTAATCCTCAGCTGCGACAATTCGACCCCGACTTCGGCCTTCGCGCCCTGAAGGCTGGCCTTGGTGGTGAGATTGAATGGTATTTTGTCGGTGCAGAAATCCACGATTTGGCAAAGGTATCTGATGGCCTGGTGACCGCCTTTTGTGGCTACAACGACAACGGGACAGACTACGTCCTTTCTCTTGATCTACCCACTGCAATCTTCCAAGACATCCTCGCGACGTGTAGCGAAGCGTTAAGATCGCAAATTGAAATTTCTCTGTCACACAATCCGTTTCGGACGGCACTTGTGGAACCGCTGGTCGTAACCCTAGAAGCCCGGCTCGCGGAGCCGATCAAAAGTCCCGAGACGCACGAAGTGTTCGTTCCATTTGTCGTGCGCCGATTCGTAAAATAAATCAACCACTTTCGTGCAGTCGGGTAGGTCAGGCTGTGCCTGACCCTTCGATGTTTGAACAATTGAGCCTCTTCGCACTGGCTCCCAATCGTCAGGCACAGCCTGACCTACCGGGCTAACAAAGCGATCCGACTTGCGTTTGGGCCACCTTCAAACAACGCTTCCTGTCAATCAGATGATCTAGCTGTTGTTTTTTCTCAATAGGCATTCCAAACCATGCTGACGATGCTCGGCGGACAGCGGCGGTTTTGTGATGGGGTGACGCGGCGCGAGACGCTCAAGGCGGGATCGCTGGCGATGCTCGGTGGGTTGTCGCTGGCCGGGTGGCCCTGCTCGAACCGAGAGTACGGGCTGGTAGCCATGTAGCCATGTAGGGCCGGTTTCACCGGCCTCTTCGATGATTGAACGGCATATAGGGAGTTGCAACTTGGGCCGGGTGGCCCTGCTCGAACCGGGGGTACGGGCTGGTTGGAGGTGCCACTGCTTCGGAGTCCTCGGAGAAGCAGTGCCGATTGGGGGACGACCTCGTGAAGAAC
>JAYVOX010000255.1:0-7470 GCA_043757695.1 Schlesneria sp. | reverse complement strand
CCCTGCAACTGCTTCGCCTGTGCCGGTTGCCATTGCAGGTGACTGTCGTCCTGAGCCTTGGCCAGGATCACGAAGAAGATCAGCAGATTGAAGGCAATATCCCCCATCGCCACGCTGGGGACGTCCGCCTTCATTGCTCGCCGTTTGAACTTCATGAATGTCGCACCCGTAGGATGGGCACTCCTGCCCGTCCCGTCTTCAACTCCAAAACCAGACGGGCAGGAGTGCCCATCCTACATCGCACTTCGACAGTCACTGCCCGACCACGACCGTCCGTTCTTCCTCGCGTTGAATTGTGATGCTCGCCCCCAGATCCTGAATCAGCGTGGTCGTGGCAATCCAGTGGTCGTAGGGAACATCGGGCTTGCTCTTCACGACAACGACACGATCCTCGGGAGTTCGCTTGCCTTCCAGCAGTCGCCGCAGTCGCGCCGGCAACTCACCGACCTTCACGGGATCGCCGTTGAGACTGACGACGGTGCGAGTCCGTGTCAGAGCGAGTTCAATGTTCTGGCTCTTCTGCTCCTGCTGCTTCGTCTGCTCGCTGCGGGGCAGATCCTGTCGCTTGCCGGTGTCGGGCTGGGTCGAGGCGCACACGAGGAAAAACACGATCAGATTGAACGCGATGTCGCCCGTCGCCACAGCGGCCGGTTCGACCAGCAGTTTCTTGGTGATGCGTTCGTGTTGCATGGGATGGTCTATGGTTGATGGTGGAGGATTGAAGGTGAAGAGGTGAGAGCGAAGGCTGCGAAGATCAATTGCTGACCGTCAGCCATCAACCCTCGATCATCAACCTTTCCCCGACAATGTCGCTTCCTTGCCCGCGAACGCCAATTGCATCGTGACCGCCTCGATCAGTTCCGCAGAGGACTCTTCCACGTTGAGGATGAACTCATTGACGACGCTGTTGAAGTAGTTGAAGGCGATGAACGCCGGTATCCCGACGACCAGTCCGAGCACCGTCGTCAGCAGCGAGACCATGATCCCGTCGGCCGCCGCCACCACGATATTCACCTCGCCCATCTTGGCGACGATGTCCGCGAACGAGAGCACCATCCCCTGCACAGTCCCCAGGAATCCGATCATGGGAGCAGCACTCGAAACAGTCGCGAGAATGGGCAGGTGGCGATCCATCGCGGCCACCACGTGCACGGAATAATCATCCATCCCCTTGATCACCTGCTCCTCGATCTTGGCGGCGTCGTATCCCAGGCGATCGGCCACGAGGTATTTCCGCAGTCCGGCGGCCAGAATCGCCGGCACGGGGCCGTGTTCACGATCGCACAGGTTGAGCGCCTCTTCGATGCGATCGGCTTCCAGCAGTTCTCGCACCTTTCGGCGCAGATCCTCGGCCTTGGTGTTCAGCATGAGCAGGGCTCGATACCGTTCGATGATCACGGCCAGCGCCACCACGCCTAGGATCAAGATCGGCCACATGAAGATGCCACCGGCAATCATGTAGCCCAACGCCCCCGAGTGCATCATGTCGTGCAGCCATCCCGACGGCTTGTCGGTCGAACTCCCTTTCGCGGCGGGTTCGGGCTTGGCCGATGTCGATGTCTCCGTTGCCTTGGAAACGTCGTCCGATTTTGGTGCCGAACCGTCGGCGGGAGCCGTGTTGCCGACAACGGCCGGCGGCGACTTCGGTGCCGCGCCGGGGTCCGTCCCCGGAGAATCAGCCTGACCAAGCAACACGAGGGACAGGAATAGCCACATCAGTTTTGTTCCCGATTGAAATACAGTGTCGTTCCCAACTCCACCTTTGTTACCTTCGTTTGCTTCTGTCAATCCGGTCTTGAACAGAAGCAAACGAAGGTAACAAAGGTAGGAGTTGTCTGAGGCGAAGCCTCGTTGGTCGTCTGTCTCGTTTGAGTAGTGCGGAATCCGTCGAGCCACCGGGACAAGCCCGGATGGCGGTATGAACATCGTTGGTTCGGTTGTCAGTTGTTGTCATCGACGCTGTTGGCCTCGGCCTCGAACTGTTGCAGCATCTCGGGGAGCGCCAGCCGACCGCGAGCGTACTTGGCTCCCTCGCTGTCGGGGTGCTTCCAGCGGCAGTTGTTGTAGCTGATGAACGCCTGACGGTTGTTGCCCACCATGCGGTAACTCTCACCCGCCCAGAAGAAGGCGTCGGCGCACAGCGCGTCCTTCAGGAACAACTCGGTGAACTTGTCGAACGACTTGCCCGCCGTCTGATATTTTTTGGCTTTGTAGTAGCACTGGCCGATGCGGAAGGCCATGCGAGGCGCGTTCGAGTGGGATTCAAATCGTTCCAGGAATTTCTCGCCCACCTGCGCGGCGACCTCGTACTTCTCGTGCTTGTAGAAGTAGTCGGAGATGCGAATCATCACGTTCGGAATCAACGGGCTTTTGGGATGAGTCGCCGCGAGCGTCACATACGCCTCCAGCGCCTGATCGAAATCTCCCGCCTGCTCGTAGCACTGAGCCAGCTTGTACTGGGCGTCGGGGGCGAGGTTGTGATCCGGGTACTGCCTCAAGATGAGGTCATACGATTTGATCGCCTCGTCCCACTGGTCCAACTCCTGGGCGAACTGCCCGAGCAGGTAGACGATGCGCGGCGCGTACTTCGGATCGGGATAGTCTTCCATCACCTCGCGCAGAACGCGGCGACCCGCTTCGAGGTCGATCTTTTTCTCGGACTCGCGGCCCAGCGTCTTGTGACTTTTGAAGAGTTCAAAGTAGCTTTCGGCGATGCGGAACTTGGTCTCCACCGCCAGTCCCTCGTCGTGGAACGTCTTGCTGAACGCCGCCACCAGACCGTCGGTGCCGACGACGACGGGGAGCACGCTGACTTGTTCGAGCGTTCCCGTTTCCGTGCTCGCCGCGAGATCGACGAAGCGGACCGTGACCTGATCGCCGAAGTAGCTTTCGATCATTGGATCGGCCGGGTTCAGATTTCCCGGCGTCGGCTTCTCGACGGCCTTCAGTTGCAGCGAGCCGGTGAAGACGCCGCTGTGAGCCAGCGTCTCCTCCACCTTGATCGATTCCTTCTCACCCAGTTCCGTCGTGATTTCGACGGTCGCGAAATCGCGGGCATCGGTGGTGTCGAGGTCGGCGTCGGTCACCTTGAGGAACAACCGCTCGCCGACGTGCAGGTGAGTCATCTCCTTCTCGTAATCGCGATCGGTGACGAGAAGCTGCCCGTTGGAAACCAGCCGCCCCGTGGCGGACGCGGTCGCCGGCTTGCCCGACGGATGCCGATCGTCCTTGTACGTGGCGGTGACGACATCCTTGCCCGCGAGATTCAGCACGCGCGTGACGAGATTGGCACTCGCGTTGTCGCTCGAAAGTTTGTCGCCGAGCCGCACTTTGCCGACCAGGTCGCGAGGCATCTCCGTAATCACGGGCACAACGGCCGGACTGTTCTTGCCGCCCAGTTGCAGGATCACTTGCCCGACGAACCGGCCCTCCTCCAACGCCTGTCGCTCGGCCAGAACCCCCACGAGGTCCGAGAACTTCGCCGAGATTTGGCATTCGACATCGACGGTCGCTCCGTCGGTCGTGGTCAATGTCACCAGCGCGGTGCTCCGGCTGTCTTTGGCCGAGTCGGGGTCGATCAGTTCCACGGTGAAGGGAGCTTCAAACGCGACACTGGCGACGGCGGGATCCTTCTCCCTCTTCGGCAGCACGAGAATTTGCGTTGGCAACTTGCTGTCTTTGGGTGGCGGCACGACGCGCGTTTCCAGCACTCGCACCACCGCCGATGTCGGTCGAGCGACGTAGACCAGCTCCTCCCTCGGCACCGAGTGGCCGGGGAAGGTGTTGTGAGTGTCGAGGTAGCGCAGCGTGATCTGGTCGCCCGCCTTGACCTGAATCTTGCCCGCTTCCACCTTGCCGGAGATCGCCGACGTATCGACTTCCTTCGTGAAGATCCCCGTGTTGGCTTCCGTTTCGGTGGCGACCAGCTTGACCGCCTCACCGTCGTTCAACACGACCTCGAACGGCAGCGTGTCGCGCTGATCGGTCCGGTCCTCGTCGTAGTCCACGATCTCGACAATGATCCGGTCGCCGGGGTCGATGCGCTTGAGTTCCTTGCGAACCGTGAAGACCGCGCCGTTACTCGCCTTGTCGAAGTCGTAGCTGATCGCCCTCGTCGCGGCGTTGAAGTACGTGGCCTGCAACTTGCCGACGAGCAACTGGCTTCCCGCGAGATCGTTGAGCGTGACCTCATCGGTGTAGTTGGCCGCGACGTTGTCTCCGCCCGCGATCTCCAGCGTATCGTTGGCGGCGAGAGACAGGACATCCTCTTTCGTCGGGATGTAGAGTTCATTCGCCTGCTGGCCACCGACTTCGACGTTGCTGATCGCGAGCGCCTCGCCCAAGTACTGGTTGCAGACGAACCGCACGTAGCGGAGGTCGTGCTTCGGAAAGCGGAACTCCCAACTGGCGGTGTCGAAAATCACACTCGGTCCCGTCGCGGGGCGGAGCGAAATCTCCTTCAGCACCATCAGTCCGGCTCCTCCAATCTCCACGGGCCGGATCGACAGAGACTTCCTCCCCGGTTGGTCGATCATGACTGTCGCGACTCGCACCCGGCGAAAGTTGGCCCATCCGCCGGTGTTGGGAACCTTGACCTCGACGAGCTTGTCGCCGACGAAGACCAGGAACCGGCCCCCTTCGCCTTCGTGCGACAGGTCGAGCCAAATCTCATGCGGTCCCGCGTGTGAGGCTTCAAAGTCCCACTGCACGATGTCGTCCGGAGACTGCCAGGCACCGATGACATCAACTCCACCGACCGCCTGCACACCGAACAACTCGGTCTTCTTGGTGAGCTTTCCTTCCTTGAGCAACAACGGAATCGTCGCCACCGGCGGCGGCAACACGGCTCCTTCGGCCGGCTTCTCTTCCGCAACCTTCGTCAGATCGAAGTCGGAGGAACGGAAGGGCAGGAGGACAACCTCTTCCGAAGTCAGGTTGGCTCGCGCCAGTTGGGCTTCCACCGGAGCAGCCCCCGCCGCCGACGCCGCGAAGATGGCTACGTTGTGTGCTCCGGCCGACAACCACAGGTCGATGTTTCGGCCACCGGGTCCGACGGGCAACTCCAGAATGCCATCGACCAGCAGGGCCGTCTTGCCACCCTTCACGGTGATCCGCACGGCACCGTTCTTGGTCTGAACGAGCTTGCCCTGCCAGAGCACCGTGAACGGTGCGGCGGCAGTGTCACCCTCAGTGGGACGCTGCCACAACAGGTTCTCGGCAGCGGCCTCATCGAACGGCTTGACGTTCTTGTTGAGAGCGACCACCTGTTCCCAAGTCGTGAAGTCGGTGTGGTTGCCCGCGTAGACGCGGCGAGTCATCTGGCCGTACTCCGCCGCGAGGGCCGGAGCCGGATCGCGTTCGGGGTGGCTCGCGATGCGGAACCAGAACTGGCCGTCCTGACTTCCCATCAGGTCGCCGCGCACGGGCGCGTGCTTGGCCGTGTCGGGCGTCACCAGTTTCGTGCGTGAGACCGACCGCAGATCCTTCATATCGACGGTCAACCACTTCGGCGTCGCACCGTCCGGCTCGCTCATCCAGAACGTTTTCGGATCGCGGTCGATCGCCATGAGCGCGCTGTGGTCGATGGCCGTGTCGCTGGCGAGTGCTCCCGCCGGCAGATCGCCCGTCTTGGCTGTCCCCTCGAAGATCCCCGTGTGAGGACCGGTCTCCTGCAACGCGACCTGAATCTGATCGCCGCTGTCGGCGGTGAGCTTGATGACAACGTGGTCGATGTCGCCGGACAGGTCTCGGTCGCCATCCTTCACGCGAATGTAGATCGGGTTCCCCGGCTTGATCTGGTTGGCGGGACGAGACTCGGAGACCCGCTTGTCGCTGCGAGTGTCGGCCTCGCGTTCCAACTGCTGACTGAACGACTCGGGTTTGACGTCCTCGATCTTGCTGCTGGCGATTTCAAACTTCGCGTCGGCGGCCACCATGATCTCAACATCGGACAGCGGGACGTTTTTGAAGTCGGCCTTGAACTCATCCGGGTAGTCGCACTTGATGACATCCTTCCCGGTCAGTTGCAGCACGTGATCGCCCTGCGCGGCCTGACCGAGTCGCGTCTCCAGATCGGCGCGGAACAAGCCCTTGCCCGCCCCCGATCCGACGAGATAGATCATCTCGGAATCGCCGCCCGGCAGTGTGGTGACGCGCACGGGGATGCGGTTGTGGCCGCGACTGATCCCCAGATCGCTGTCGTGAACCACCACGGAGAGCGGCATTCCCGGAACATGCCGCCGCTTGCTGGTGCGACCGAGTCGCCCGACAGTTCTCAACAGATTGAGCTGATCGATGTAGCGTTCCTCGGCACCGTACACCTCTGACAGATGGAAGAGGGCCTGATTGGCCAGTTCGATGGTGGGGACTCGTTCGAGCACGCCCCTCAGAATGTCGCGAGCCTCGTCCCGATCGCCTCGACGAAACGCGAGCACCCCGCGCAGGAACTCGGCCCGCACGACGACATCGATCTCGGGCCGACGCGCCAGTTTCTCGAAGACCAGTTCGGCCTGATCGAAGACCTTTTGCGAGAGGAATGTTTCCCCGATGCCGAACTCGGCATCGACGGCCTGCGGCGTCTTGGCATAACGATTCACGACGGTCGTGTATTCCGCGCGAGCCACGTCGAACCGGCGTGCCTTGAAGAAGTTCTTGGCCAGCAGCAACTGGATCCGCGCCTTGGTGGTGTCCTCCTGCGTCGTCGATTCACTGAAGGCGACGAGCCATCCGCGCAAGACTTCTTCGACATAGTCGTGCTCGGCGTCGCTACCCGCCGCGATCAGCCGTTCGCAGATGAACATCAGCAGATCGGGAGGAAGTTGATTGCGGTTCTGGTCGAACATGGCCTTGTTCGCGAGATAGGCATCGAACGCCATTCGTTCATCGCCGAGCCGGTAGTACATCGCCGCCTGAAGCAGCGGAGCGAGCGGACTCGAATCGTCGATCGTCAGTCCGACTCCGCCCATGCGTGAGAGGGCCTGCGTCGCCAGATCTCGCACCGCCTTCTTGCGCGCTTCATCGACGTTCGGGATGTTTGCGAGCATGCCGGTCGTCAGCACGGCTGCCGACACGAAATCTTTCTTCGCGATTGCCGAAACCGCGAACGGCGAAACTCGATCCCAGTCGTAGTATTCATTTCCCAACGTGAAGGTGGCGCGTTGCAGATCGAGCAGCCTGGCCAACTTGGCGGCGGGATTGACGGGCGTCGCTTCGAGCAAGGCGAGGTCGGCCGTCGCAGAGGCCGGCTGAACCTGGAAATCACGAATCGCGGTGATGAACCGCGTCTTGATGTCGGGCATCAGCATCGTGTTGGGCCGGATCGTGTCGAGCCAGGCGGCGATGCCATGAATCTCGAAGCCCCCCGAGCGGAACGGCCGTTCAATCTGGCGTACGCGTGTCTCGCGCAGCACCCGCTCAAAATTGGCCACGTCGCCCGCCTTGAGGTATTCGTCGGCCAGCCACAGCGCAAAC
>JAYVOX010000254.1:0-7505 GCA_043757695.1 Schlesneria sp. | reverse complement strand
CAAGGATGAACCCAAGCAGTTGGTCGCCAAATCGGGTGCCGTCTTGCGTCGCATCGGCAAGGATACTTCCGAGGCTTCCGCAGACAATTGATCTGCGATCTTTCAGAACGGGACGAGGATCCAGTCGGCGAAGACCGACTCCGTGAGATGAAAACTCATGCTCGTCCGGCTTTTGAGAGACCGCTAGTTCAGCCAAAATAAATCAGCCCGGCATCTCGATGGATGCCGGGCTGATTTCGTTTTTACTCGTCCATCTCGTGCGCGGTGAGTCTTGAGGCATTTGTCTCGCTTCACCGCGTGGTCCACTCGATGAAACGACTGTCCGAACTGCTAGGGCAATCCGGTCGGACTCACCGTGGCGCGGGCTTGCCGGGCTTCTTCTTGTTGAAGAGGCCCTCCAGCGTTCCTTCCAATTTCTGCTCCAGCGATCCGCCATCCAGATTCTTGTCGAGTCCCGCTCCGAGTTGCTTTTCCAGCAGCCCTTCCAACGCAGAACCGCCCATCAGCTTTGTCAGCTCTCCGAGTACACGTCCATCGGGACGCGGCCGCGAAAGCGTGCCACCGATCGGAATGCGAATCGACTTTCCCTTCAATCCTGCCAAGAGTTTCTTGCCCGCGATCCACTCGTCTGGGACGGGTATTTCTGCGATCACATCCAGGGACTCGTCCATCCCCACCGAGCCGCTCGTGCGCAGCGTGACATCCTGAATCTGCAGCGTCAGCCCGCGATGGTGCATTCGCCCGTCAGCCAACTTGAAATCGACCGACTGCTCGGGCATCTCCATCCAGATACGTTCGCGTGACGAACCAGTCGCAGGACGTTGCTTGATGACGGAACGAACCTGATCGATCAGCCCGACGAGCTGCAATGACAACGGGCCTGGCCGAACCTGTGCCGCTTGAATGCCAATCGCCCCGCTCAACTCACCCGTCGCGGGAGACAGCAATGGCAGTGTTCCGCCCGCGACATCGACCGAGAACTTGCCTTCCACTTGTGCCGCGTCGGCGAGCAGCGGCATCACGAACTTGAGCCACGAACCGCACAGCTCGGGTGAGAGCCGCACCTGATCGATCACTCTCTCTTGAGGCAGCACAATCATGGCCGGGGTTTGGTCCAGCCGAACCTGTGGCGTGAACTTCAGTCGGCCTTCGTTGACCACCATCTCGGGGATGGTCACGACGCAGACGCTCTTGTCGAGTTTCATCGAGACTTCACCCGGTCCAGCCGTCAATCCATAGGCCACCGCAGACTTCCAGCCGAGTCCCGCTTGACCGCTGAGGTCCGCTAGCCCCCGCGCACCGGAAGTCGTTGACGCGGGAGTCGCGGCGAGGCTGCTTGGATCATTCGCGAATGCGACTTTTGTGGCCGGAGCTTGCACCGATTGTGCTGCCGCCGCGTTGGCGGTCAAACCGGTCGCAGAGGCGGTCGTCGTCATCGCAGACAAACTGGCCAGTGACCCCTTGGCCGCGAACGGTCGCTGGTCCTTCCCCGTCAGTTGGATGCTCTTGCCGAGGGCCTCACCGAACCGTTGGACCAACACTTCCCAGTCGTAAGCGATCTCACCCGACAGATCAAACTGTTGAGTGGTCGAGAGCTGCTGCAGCGTGCCCTGGGCGGCGAGACGGAGGCCATCAGCGGTCAGCGAGGCCGCAGCCAGCTTCAGATCGTCGCGTGTGCTGTTGTAGTTTCCCTGGCCGGTCAGATGCAGCTTCGGCTCGCGCCACAAGGCTTCCCAGCGCGGCTGTTCACCCGCCGGAGGAGTCGTCAGTCCCGCGACGACCAACTTCTCGACGTTCGCATCGAGATCGGCTGTCATCTGTGTTCCCCCTTCAGTCGCTGTCACAGTGGCGCTGCCGTTCAGCGCTCCGACGAGGTGATACGACGGTCGTTCGATCGCCTGATTCTTCCACTGAGATAGTTTGTCGAGATCGGCGCGGTACGCCGCCTCACCACCGAGCTTGGCAAGGCCACCCGCCTTGTTGAGTGCCACCGCGAGATTGTTGATCCGACACGAGACGGCACTGGCCACGAGGGTCGATTGCGGCGACGACCATTCCATCTCGGCCACCTTCCAAACTCCGGCGGTCTCCAACTTGAGTTGCGGTTCTTGGACCAGCCAGTCGAGGCTCTTTGCGTGCAACTGTTCGATGTTGATCGCCAGATGTTCGAGATCAATTTGCTTGGCACCGGCAGCGACCGCAGCTTCGATTTTGGCATCGCCTCCCAACTGCCAGCCCTTCAACACGAAGAACGGCTTCAGTCGGTTTTGCCACGTTCCCAACCCGCCCGTGAGCGTCGCCGTCACCGGCCACGTGGCCGTCGTGTCGGGCGCGGCGGTTGTCGTGGGCAGATCGACCGCCGCTTGCAACTTCGCGGCGAGGATGTCATTACCGCTCGTCATCTTCAGCGACGCGGCCTCGACGCGCTTGAGCGTCATTTCGCCAGCGGTGACAGCCGACGCCGTCGCGATCAGTTCCAGATGGTCCTCGTGCCAGATGTTGTCAGCGGACACATTCCACTGAAAGTTGTCGAGGTTGATAGCGGCGACCAGCGACGCGCGATCGGACCCCTCGCGTTTGATCGAGCCTTCGACCCTCAACTGGCCCGCGATCTTCTCCAGACCGAGATCAATGAACCGCTCCAGATTTTGTTCGAGCTTGTTGAGATCGCCGCTGGCCGTGAAGTGGGCATCGGTCAGCGTGCCGCCTCCCGAGACCAGTAAGAAGTCGGACTGGCACGTGAGCTGATCGACGACGATCGCGCCGTC
This sequence comes from Schlesneria sp., assembly GCA_043757695.1. Classification (GTDB taxonomy): domain Bacteria; phylum Planctomycetota; class Planctomycetia; order Planctomycetales; family Planctomycetaceae; genus Schlesneria. The sequence continues at coordinate 4,737 of JAYVOX010000254.1, read as the reverse complement.
CTGTCGGTGCGCCTGAAAGGCCGTCTTGAAGGGCGTCTTCCAGGCGACCGGTTCACCTTGATTGACGGCCGTCAGGCCGGCCAACGTCGCCTCGCCCTTCCAACGCCGCAAGCCTGCGATCTCGGCACCGGTCAGCGAAACATCGACGCGGCCCGCCGTGATCTGCGTCCCTTCGCGAACTCGCAAAGTTTGCGGCAACAGCGCTGCGAGCCGCTGCAAATCGACTTGCCCTGTCAGTTGAAAGTCGTCTTCGCCGACGATCGACTGCACCGCGTACAGTCCCGCCGCTGACGTGAGTCCGGCGAGCGGGATGTCGCCCGTCGCAGACAATTCGCCCACATCGGTCGTGAACTTGGCATCGACCATCGACAGGCGACCGCGCTGGCTGGAGAAACGTCCTCCCGCCGTGATCGCGTCGAGATGCACTTTGTCCTGCTGCAACGCGGCGACTCCCGACAGAGCCAACTCGCGCAACGAGAGCGTGCCGTCCCACGTCCAATCGAACGCCTCGGCCGTCGATCTGATCGACGCCTTCACGTCCGCATCGAACTGTCCCGCCAACTCGGCCTGCGGCTCGAACCGGGCCAACGCGGGCAACAACTTGTCCAACGTCCAGCCGTGTGCCTTGAGTCGGATGTGCTGCGCGTCGGCTGTCGTCGCAGTGGCATCGTCGCCAAGCTTGTTGCCGAATCGAAGAGCCAACCAATTTGAGGCGACTGTCTCCGGTTCGTTGCCGTCGCGAGCACTCGACTTTGGGGCCTGACCGACCGTGACTTCCATGTCATCAACACCACCCTTGGTCGAGGTCAACACCAGTGAGACCGGTGTGATCGTTGATTCGCGATTGGCTGACTTATTGGCCAGTTCGATCCGCGCGTTCACCATCTCAAACTCAAACGCCGGGACTGGTGCGGTACTGGCCGGGCCGGACATAAACTTCGCGAAGACATCTTCGACGTTCGACCCATCGGGCCGAATCGTGACTGAGATCACCGGATCAACCAGCCTCATCCGACCGAGATTGGTCTGACGAGTGGCCAGTGTCCAGAGCGTCTCGACCGTGGAGAACTCTTTCGCGTCGAGCAGCGTGTGCCCCGTTTCGTCCTCGGCCCGCAAGCCCTGCACCACGATGGGCGAGAACCAGCCAATGGAGGTCTGGCCCACTTCGACCTTCCCCGGATACGTCGGGAAAATCAGCTTGGGAATCCGCTGCCGTAGCGAAGTCTGGGCCACGATGGTCGGAGCGAACCACACCGCCGTAGCCAGCATCGCCAATAACAACATGCCGCCCATCAACCATCGTCCGCCGCCCCGCTTGGGCTTCGCGGGGCTGGCAACAGAACTGGAACTGTTGGGAGATTGAGCAGTCTTATTCGCCATGATCGCGCCGCCTTGCACAATGCTGTCATCGAACTCATGGGCGACCGGCACCGAGCCAGTTGGAGGCCCGCTCTACATCACTCAACCAGCCCCGTCGCCACACCGCGCGATGATAGTGGAACCCGTGATTCGAGGTCGATGTCAGTTGGCCCGCGTGAGCGCTCCCCGCTCTTGCGGTGAAACGCAGCGATCACTACGTCAACATTCCCGACGCTTCGATCGGCCAGAGTTCCACAACTCGCCCCGCGTCATGGACGACCAGTTCGCGGTAGAGGTTGCAGGTGGTGCAGGCATGGCTCGGAATGAGGTGCAGCAGTTGGCCGATGCTCCACGCGGGAGACTCTTGCACGACGGTGTGTTCTTCGGCGAGGAACACGGGAATGACGGCCTCGGGGAAGTCGCGGATCGACGGCACGCCGAACTCCGCCCCGGCCCCTTTCACGCCCACGTCCAGTACGGAACGACTGGATGTGGGGCGGCTGATGACTCGAACGAGGACCGACAGCGCGACTTCAAACTCGGGGGCGAGTCGTTGGTACTGACGGTCCATCGTGGCATAGGTTCCGGCCTGAACTTCATCGACTCCCTCCAGCGTACCCGTGCTGTCATAGGTCGCGCTGGAGCAACCGCTCAAGCAGCCAACCGGCAAGCCACTGGCCTCGATCAGTCGCCGCGTTTCAACCGCTTGCTGCATGGCGACACGCGCGCGGGTCGTTCGATCCGCGCGATCCAGCACGTTGACCAGATGCCCTTCATAAGCCTGCAAGCCGGCGAACTGGACTCCCGGTAGAGCCGCCACGCCGCGCGCCAAGTCGAGTGCCGGTTGTCCCGGTAACACGCCGCACCGTCCCATGCCGATATCGACTTCGATCAACAGCGACACGACCGAACCGATCGCGGTTGCCGCGTGTGAGATCGCCAACGCCTGTTCGATGTGATCGACAGCCACAGCCACTCTGGCTCGCGCCGCGAGTCGAGCCAACCGTTCGCACTTGATCGCACCGACGACTTGATTGGCGATCAACACATCGTCGATGCCGTGATCGACCAGAATCTCGGCCTCACTCAACTTCGCGCACGTCATGCCAATCGCGCCCGCCGCCAGTTGCCGCTTGGCCAAAGTCACGCACTTGTGGTTCTTAAAATGAGGCCGCAGTTTCGCTGGGCGGTCTCGAAAAAATGCCGACATCCGCGCCAGATTGCGCTCCGAAGCGGCTCGGTCGAGCAGCAACGTCGGCGTGTCGAGTTCGTCCAGCAACCGGCCGAGACGCGGATCGAACTTCGTCGCGGACGCAGGTGTGAGTTCCGACATCACTTCAACTCCGTCAATGGATTGTCTCGCCGCGTGAGAGGCAACGCGACGGGGCCGCCCACACGCTGAGACTCGAAGATACTGGCGATCATGCCAACGACCGAGCGTCCCGCGTACATGTTGCACATCGGCTGACGATCGTTGTCGATGGCGTCGAGCAGATCGTGAACCGCCGCGACATTGCCGCCATGCAAGCCCTCCCCTTTGAGCGTCTCGGGTTGCGCGATCCCTTGTGATGTGACCGGCTCCCACTTCGCTCCGCTTCGACCGGGCGACCAACTGGCGTCTTTGAGCAGCCAGACTGGAGCGAGGTATCCCGTACTGATCTCGATCATGCCGCGACTCCCCAGAATTTGGAGAGCGAACCGAGACGGGTTGCCTCCCGCGCCGCGCACCGAGTCAAACGTGCCGACCACGCCGTTCGCAAACGAATACCGCGCATGCACCGCCTCTCCCGCGAGTGGTCCGATCCCTTCATTCCCCTCGACCACATCACCCGCTGTGATTGGCCGCCCCTTCGTCGTGACAGTCGCAAAGCAACTCGTGGCCTCTCCCGCGAACAGCCGCATCAGGTCGAGGACGTGCGAACCGAGTACCCACAAATCCTCACCGCCTCCGCGCTGCGCGTCTTCCTTGCCACGGCCGCGCAGTTCCAAGACCTCACCGATCTCACCCGCCGCGATCAACTTCTGCACCACGGCATTGGTTGGCGAGTAGTGCGTCTGATGTGACAGGGCCAGCTTGAGATGTCGCATCTCACACGCGCGGATCACTTCATCCGCTTGGGCGAGTGTCGGAACGAACGGCTTCTCCATGTAGATGTGGCAGCCATGCTCGGCGGCCGCGAGAGCCATGTCACGATGCTGGTCGATCCAGCGCGGAGCGACCGCCACGATGTGCAGTCGCTCCTTGTCGAGCATCTCGCGGAAGTCGGCATACGCAGTGACGGCCTTGGTCCGCTTCTGAGCCTCGCGTCGCCCGGCCTCCTGCTCATCCGCCACCGCCACGACTTCGCACCGAGGAACATCGGCCCAGACTGTGTCGAGTCCATGCCCGTAGTTTCCTTTCCCGGTGCGACCAATCACTCCCACTCGCAGCTTGTCCGCCATAATCGTGTTCCTCGACGTTGTCTTGAACTCGCCGTCACTTCGTCCCAATGCAGTACAGCCATTCCTGACGCGGCCCGCTCGACGAATCACCCACGCGATGGAACAGTTGGCCTCGACTGAGACCCGGGCTGGCAAAGCCTTCCGTGCCAAGTTGGTTTTCCGCAACCAACTCATACTGTTCGGCGCTCGCCTTGAACACTGTCGTCTTGCCCGACATGTCGGTCGTAAAGATGTGACCATCGGACAGCACGGGCGACACTCGGAACCGGCCACCGATTCTTTTCTCCCACTTCTTTTCGCCAGTCTGCGCTGCGTAGCACCGAGCAACTCCATCGTCGTTGACCATATAGAGGTGCCCGGCGTGAGTCAGCAGCGACGGGCAGTACGACTTCGCATTGTTCCGCCACGCGACCGAGCCGTCGGGCTTGACCGCCAGCGTCTCTTGCTCGGGATATCCGCCGCTGGCGAAGAGCAGGTCGTCGGCCACGACCAATGTGCCAACCCCCGCTTCCGCCGTGCCGGGTGTGGACCAAAGCGACTCGCCCGTAAGCGGATCGAAACTGGCGACGACGTTGGCACCACACAGCACCAGTTGATCGCGGCCTCCCAGTGAGACGACACGCGGCGAGGCATAGCTCGACTTGGCCGGGCGTGGCTTGCGCCAGACAATGTCTCCGGTCAGCCGATTCAACGCGGCCACGAATCCCCCCTGACCATGATCCGCTGCGATCAGCACCAACGACTTGTGCAGCGTGGGGGAGGCCGAGTACCCGAACTTTGAGTCGAACGATCCGACTTCAGTCTGCCAGACACGCTGCCCCTTCAGATCGAGGGCTGTGGCCCAGATTTTCCGATCGTTCAGAAAGAGGACGAACAATCGCTTGCCATCGCAGGCGATCGTGCTGGTCGCCTGAGTGTTCTCGCCGTGCATCGCGG
>JAYVOX010000253.1:0-7515 GCA_043757695.1 Schlesneria sp. | reverse complement strand
CCCCGGGTTCTCCGCCAGATTCCAGAACCCGGGGCCTCACGGCACCCGGCTCGCAAGACTTTTGACGGAAACGCCCCGCTTGTTTTTGTTCGTGGTTCCAACTCTTTTCTGTGGTTCAACGTTGTTTGGGAACGCGTTCAAGTCCCGCGCGACGAGGCGACCAACTTGTTCGCGGACACGGCTCCGTTGCCTGCCGCCCATTCTTCGACTCGGTGAGCGATCTCTTCGGGGGTGGCGACGTGATCGACGACGCCGCGATCGACGGCGCGTTGCGGCATCCCGTTCACGACGCAACTGGTTCCCTCTTGAGCGAACGTTCGGCCGGATGCGGCGCGCACGGCCGTCAGTCCCTCGACGCCGTCGCTGCCCATCCCGGTCAGCAGCACGGCGCAGACCGGCTGGCCGAACGAGGCGACGGCCGACAGCATCGACACGTCGATCGAAGGCCGATGTCCGGCTACTTTCTCATGCTGGTCGAGTCGCAACTGGCCGGACGGTGCGATGCGCGCGTGGTAGTCACCCGGTACGACGAGCGCCGTGCCTGGTGAGACCACTTCTCCTTCGACAGCTTCGCCCACGGCAGCGCCTTCCCGCCGAGCGTTTTCGCTTCGTACTGCGTCGCAAATTTGTGAGACATCTCGTCGAGTCGGCTGAGGCTGAACTTCAACTCGTCCACGACCGAGATCAGGTGCGACATTCGTTGCTCGAACGACGTGCGGTTCACGACGAGTTCGCTCAACAGCTTGACCATGCCGTCGAGCTTCGTGATCAGGATGCGAGCCGCGTCGCCCGACGAGAGCGTCGATTCGGGAGTCGCATCGGCGTTGGAGTTTGCCGTTGTGTTCGAGGTCATCGGCATGTGGCGGTTGAGCGCTGGCAACGCGGGAGCCGCACCGTCGATGTCGATGAACGCGGGCTGGAGCGACTCGATGAGATCGACCACGCGGCGTTCGATGGCGTGTGAATCGGTCGCCTCGACGAGCGAGATGTTCGAGGGCGAGGCGGCAGACCGAGTGATCGCGGTGACGGGCTGAGCTGGGGCGAGACGGTCCTCGTTGGCTGCCACCGTCGTCTCGCTCTGTGCGACATTCGCGACGCGGACCTCGGTGCTGGTAGGGGCCTTCGCCGAGACGGTCATCGCCGCAGACAGACGCGGGAAGAGTTCGGCCAAGCGGCGACTCATGGCGTCATTGTCGAAGCTGCGACCGGCGAGGTCCTCCAACGCATCGACCGCGTGATAGACGAGCGACAGCGTCTCTCCCGCGAGGGCCGCTGCGCCGTCACCGATTCGATCGAGTACATCTTCCATGCGATGGGCGAGTGTCGCCGCGAGTTTGAAGCCGACGGTTCCCGCCGCACCCTTGAGGTTGTGGATCAACTGTCGCACGACGCGCAGGGTCTCGACATCGTCGGGTTGAACTTCGAGTCGAGCCAACTGTGTCCGGACCTCACGCAACTTTTCGTCGGACTCATCGGCGTAGATGGCCGCATATTCGGGATCAACGCCGAGCATGGCTCGCAGCAGGTCGGATCGACCGTGGCAACCACTGGAACAACGGTCACTGCGGGAGCCGCTTCGACCGCGTCGGGCGTTCCTTTCTTCGAGCCTTTCTTATTCGAGGGTGCCGCACGGCGACCGCCCTTTCCTTTGGCTGGCGGCGCGGCGACGTTGGTGGCGGGCGCGATGATGGTCTCAGCAGCGGCTACCTCGACGACGGGTTTCGCGGGGAGCAACTCACTCAAGACGCGGGCATCGTCCGACTCGGGCAACTCGAACACGCGACGCGGTGACGACATCGGTGAGTAATGGCGTCGCATCGAACAACGGATTGCTCGTTCCGTCGAGGCATATCGCAATCCCGGTGAAGGTCCGCATGAGCAAGCCTGAGATCTCCTCAGTCAGGCTGAGCTGTCCTTCGCGCACTGCTTCCAGCAACTGTTCTTGCACGTTGGCGACGTGGCTGAGCGACGACAGCCCGAGCATCGACGCCGAGCCTTTGATCGTGTGCGACCGTCGGTAAGCGAGTTCGATCGCGTCGGCATCAGCCGGCTGGGGCGAGCCAATCACCGGGCCGATATCGGCCAGATAGCCGCGTGCTTCGGCAAGGAATCCGGCGAGCATCTCGGGCGAAACTTGGCGTGGCATGAATCAGTTCCTCGATCGAATGCGGCGGTGATTTGTGACGCAGGATGGGCACTCCTGCCCGTCCGGTTCGCGAACTCAGCAATGAAGCCGCAAGACACGACGGGCAAGAGTGCCCATCCTACTTGCGGGTTGTGGCACTTCAGGTCGTTAGAGCTGGGTTACACGTGATTGGAATCGAAGAGGAGACCTTCGGTCGGGCGTTTCCGCGGGGTCGGGAGACCCGCGCCGAACGCACCGAAGGCTCGACACAGAACAGACGTTCCGCGTCGAGCGTCTCCTCGAATCAACCCGCTTGGACTGGCACCTTGAAGGCTTCGACTGAGCCTCGCAGTTCTTGAGCCATCGTGGCGAGGCGGCTGACCGACACTGCCGCTTGGCGCGTCCCGGCAGCGGTGTGTTGCGTCACTGCGGAAATCTCGGTCATCGAGAGTGACAGGGCTTCCGCACCGCGTGCTTGTTGCGTCGTGGCCGACGAGATTTCGGTGATGAGCTGTGCGAGTCGCTCGGACACCGATTCGATTTCGCCGAGAGCCGATCCCGCTTCTTGAGCGAGCTGAGAACCGGAGACCACTTCTCGCGTGGACTCTTCCATCGCCGCGATCGCTTCGGCCGACTCGGTTTGAATCGTCTTGATGAGCGATGCGATGTCGTTCGTGGCGGAGTTGGCTCGTTCGGCCAACCGCTCGACTTCTTCCGCCACCACCGCGAAGCCGCGTCCGGCATCACCCGCCATCGCCGCTTGGATCGAAGCGTTCAGAGCCAGGATGCTCGTGCGATCGGCGATGTCCGAGATGAGCTGCACGATTTCACCGACTGCTTGCGAGCTTTCGCCGAGTCGCTTGAAACGCTTCGACGATTCTTGCACTTGTTCGCGGATGCGGTTCATGCCGGAGATCGTGCGTTGCCCGGCCTGACTGCCGACCTGAGCGTTCGCACGAGCTTGTTCGGCCACTGCGGAAGACTCGGTGACGTTCTCGGCCACCTGTTGAATCGAGACGGCCATCTGTCCCAGAGCTGACGACGTTTCGAGCAGTTGCGACGCTTGAGACTCGGACCCGTTCGATAGGTGTTCGGTCGCGGAACGAATCTCTTCGGCGGTCGTGGTCACTTGTTGCGTGGAATCCTTCACGGTGTAAATGACCTTCCGCAGTTGGACGATCATGTAGTTGAACGAGTCGGCGATGGCTCCCGTCATGTCGGCGGTCACTTCGGCTTCGACGGTCAGGTCACCGTTGGCCACGTCGCTGACTTCTTCCATTAGCTTCATGAAGGCCATCTGCATCTGATCGCGTTCCTTCTCGGACTGGACGAGCAGCAGCGTCTTGTCGAGCATCTTGTTGAGCGATCCGGCCATCTGACCGAGTTCGTCTTGCGTCGTGACAGTGGCTCGGGACGTGTAGTCGCCGGTGCTGATCTTCGCGAGCATGTCGTTGATGTTCGTGGTCTGCTTCGTGGCGGAGTTCAAGAACCAGAGGGCAACCGCCACGACCAGCAACGTTCCGATCAACACGGCGATCGTGGTGGCCATCGTCATCCAAGTGGTCGGTTTGCGAACTTCGGCCAAGTCCATTTCTGAGATCATGACCCAGTTGATCGCGTCCTTCTCATCGGCCGATTCGTAGACCTTGAGCGGTGCCCACGAGCTGAGGACCGGTTCACCACGATAGTCGTTGATGACCTTCGTGCCGCTTTGCCCCTTCAAGCCATCTCGCGTCGCCTGCGTATCGACAGCCACGAGCGGATTGATGATCGTCGTCGTCAGTGGCTCGGCCAGTTTCAATGATTTGTGAATGTCACTCGTGAAGCGCGACTTGTTGCGGAACAGATTCTTGCGAGCTTCGCCCACACCCAAGGGACCGACCGCATAAGTTTCGCCCTTTTCCCCGAGGCCCGTTCGTTCGGACATCACCGCTTCGATTCGGTCGATCGGAATCTGGAACAGCAACACGCCAATCAGTTCGGTGCCCGAGTAGATCGGACTGCCGATGAATCCCGCCGCATCGTTGTACGACGGCAGATAGGCTTCGTAATCAACCATCCCGACGAAGCCTGGGGTCGCTTTGTCGCGGATCATGCGATAGCAACGGCCGAGGTTCGTGTTGGCATAGGGACCGTCTTTCAGTGAGGTCGTGAAGTCGAGTTCCTTGAACGCGGTGTAGACGATGCGACCCGTCGAGGCATCGACGAGGAACACGTCGTAGTAACCGAACTTGTCGCGATAGCTGTCGATCACCGGGTGATACTGGGCGTGGAGTTCGCTGTACTTGGACTTGTCGAGACTCGCCGCCGGTCGCAGCAGTTGGTTCTTCTTGCCCAGCTCGTGCTTGTTGGCTTCGATGAAGTTGTATTGGTGGAAGATCGAGTCGTCGTCGAGCAGCGCGAGGTTGCGCAGGACTTCCTGCCCTTCCCTTTGCCGGGATTGCGTTTCTCGAACTCGCCGCCGAACTGGCTGCTGTAGTAGTTCTTCAGCTCATCGCGCATCCGGTCGATCTCACCGCGCGTCGTCTCGTTTTCGCCGCGAGACTTGGTGAACGACGTGCGGAAGTCCTGCATCGCTTCGACGATCATTCGACCTTCAGCGAACGTCGCCGCCTGTCCCTTGATCGTGGCGAGGTAGTTGTTGAGTTGCTGTTGCTTGATCGTGCGCACGGCCGTCATCCGGTCGAACGTCTGCTCCATGAGCGAACTCGATGCGAACGAATTGATGACCACGCTGACCGCGATCAGCGGCACGAGAGCCGCCACCAGCATCGTGAGCAACAGCTTGTTGCGGATGCTGCCGCTCACTCTTTCGACCAGCTTCCACTTCGCGAATCGCGACCCGATTGATTTGGAAGTGCTCATTGAATCGACCTCATTTTAGGAATGGACTCGAACCGTTGATGGACATGAGACAAGCCCCAGAACTGAGGAACCTGCCAGAGACATTTCGAAGTGTGACGAGATCGTTTACGCTCCACTGACGTGTTTCGCTGACGACGGCAACGACGCTTGAACTTCGCCACTTCATTTGGACTGCGGGGATTCATCACCGCTTTCTTTTCTCGTGTTCCACTTTTCTTGACGGATCGGACGAGACGTTGGAGATTCAAAACGGCCTTCAGAAATCGAGAAAGGAAAGCGGCGATGAATCTCCGCAGTCCAAAATGGACGAGTCGCGATTATGGCTCGACGAACGCCTCGCTCAGAGCGTTCAGTAATCGTACGCCGTTCAACACGACGAACATCTTTTCACCGATCTCGCAGATGCTGGTCAGGTACGGTGTCACCGTGTCGTGCATCGTGCCCGTGGTCGGTTGAATCGCCGTGCCAGAGACGGTTCTCAATCCGAAGACGTGATCGACGATGAGTCCAATTTGCAGGTCGGAAGCCAGAGACTTCAACACGAGTAACTTGCGTCCGTGATCGACTTGAACATCACGTGTCAGACTCAGGAACGTGGCGGGATCGACGACCGACACGATGTCGCACGCAGATTGACGACGCCATGCACCCAGTCGGGAACGTTGGGCAGTCGCGTCACGGCAGGGATCCGCTGCATCTCGACGACGTGATCGAGCGGGACGGCATACGAGCCACCGGCCACACCGAATCCAAACAGTCGCTGTCCGGCCGTGGTTCTTGTCGGCGAGGCCGCGATTGGCTCGCTCGCGTCGTGGTGAATGGCGGACGACAGAGTGTCGAGCAGTGCCCCGCGATCGCTGGCCAGCGGTCGCGTCGCTGTCGGAGAAGCGGGAGAACCGCCAATCAAACTCATGATGGACTCCGTGAAGTATTGAACGTGAGACGGTCCTGGGGGCGGGTGACTGAGGCTGCTGACGTGACGACGCTCACGTCAGCGAGCGGACGCTCTTGACGAGTTCGTCGTCTTCAAACGGCTTCGTCAGATAGAGGTCGGCCCCCTGTTTCATCCCCCAGAACTTGTCGCTCACTTGGCCCTTGCTGCTGAGCAGAATGATCTTGATGTCTTTGGTCGCGGGGTCTTGCTTGAGCTGTCGGCAGACCTGATAGCCGTTCTGCTTGGGCAGGATGATGTCCAGCACGATCACATCGGGCTGCTTCAGTTGGACAGACTTCAAGCACTCCTCCGCATCGGCGACGGAAGTGACTCGGAAGCCCGAGGCGGACAGGGCGTGAACCACCAGCTCGCGATCGGTATTGCTGTCATCGACGACCAAGACTGAGTTACCGGCCATGTGAAACGCTCCTCAATTGGGACAGTGGTACGAACGATCAAAACCAACCGGCGTCGGAGAGGGCGCGTCTACCGAGGCGGCCAAAACATCAAGTCGTGAACGGGGTCAATTGCGATAGGAAGCCGGTTGCGACAGGAATCGCCTGACGGCCGCCACCATCTCTTTGGCTTCGCACGGCTTGGTCAGATAGACCGACGAACCGGCCTGATAGCCTTGCACCTGATCGAAGAAGCCGTCATTGCCCGACAGCATCACGATCGGCGTCTTCGAGGTGACGGGGGCGGCACGCAGCCGCTTACACGTTTCGTAACCATCCAGCCCCGGCATCCGAACATCGAGCAGAATCAGGTTCGGTCGCTCACGCAGGGCAAGATCGAATCCCGCCTCACCGCTGTCGGCCGTAAAGACGCGATAGCCATGTCGTTCGAGGACCGAAGCGGCAACGCGCCGAATCGTCGGGCTGTCGTCCACGATCAGCACCGTCTCGATCAAGGAGCCTACTGTGGAAGTCGCCACCACGGCGGGCGCGGAGATCTTCGGGATCATCACGAAGCGATGCTGGCACGCCGGACAAGCGCGCGTCTGACCAAGTGCCGTGTGGCGAGCGAGCAGCACGACATCGCAGGCAGGACACGAAACGGGAAACTCATCGGCCTCCATCGCGGAGGCGGGAAAGGGACTCGTCCACACCACGGCTCAGGCCAGCCGCGTGCCGTGGGAGAAACGGCTCAAAAGAAAGTACGCAACCCGTCGTGAAGCTCACGAGTTGAAACGTCTCGGGTGCGACACACATCCGTCTCGGCGTGTGGAGAACCACGTTGCCTCTGGTCACCAACGCCCCGCTGATGATGCCGCAAGTCACCGTCGCAGCGCGGGTTCACAAGAGCCAATGCCTTCATTCAGGAGGGGACATTCGTAGAGTGCTGTCGATAGGGAGCGACGCATCAATAAGAGTCGGGGTTTGGTGAGCCGGGTGCCGTGAGGCCCCGGACTTTGCGGCGAAGAATCCGAGGCCTCACGGCACCCGGCTCACCTCGTTCATCTGATTGATACCGCCAGTTGTTGATGCGCCGGTCCTAGGTGTCTGTCCGGAAAGTCGAAGGCCATACCTTCCGTAGGGTGGGCACTGCCCACCATCAACGACCGATTGTGGTGGGCAGTGCCCACCCTACG
>JAYVOX010000252.1:0-7518 GCA_043757695.1 Schlesneria sp. | reverse complement strand
GCGCTGACGTTCGCGACCACCGGTTACGGCCTGCACGTCGCGCCGGGCGAGGTGACGTGGCACGCTCTCACGACGCTGCAAGTCTTCGGCAAGCCGGTGGACAAACTGACGTTCACGGTCCCGAGCACGCTCGAAATCGCCGATGTTGAGGCGACGGGTCTCGAAGCGTGGGATCTCACCGACGGCGAGAAACCGGCGGGAGCCGACAAGCCGGCGACGACAATCATTACGCTGACGTTCGGTCAGGCTTTCGACGGCTCTCGCAAAATTTCGTTCAAGGGAGTGATGGCGGTCGAGACGGGCAAGCCGTGGGCCGTGCCTCCGCTGACGATCGCCAACGTCACGTCGCACATCGGTCAGATCATGGTGCAGCATCCGGCGGGAGTCCGACTGCGCGTGGAAGAGACCAATGGTGTGAGGCGTGCGACGGCCGGGCAGAAGCCGACCGCCGACATGCCCGATGAGATGTCGAAGCTGAACGCGACCGAGTTCCTGCGGTTCGATGCGTGGCAGCCCGACTTCGTGTTGCGACTGACCACGCAACCGAAGCAGCGCGAAGTGCAGGCGGCCGTCGCGGCGGTGCTGGATGTCAACGCGACGGGCCTCGATCTGCAATCGGCCCTGACGATCGAGACGCATTTCGCGCCGCTGTTCGAGCTGGACCTGCGGATCGCCGCCGACTGGACGATCCTCACCGCGACCCGCGATGACAAGCCGCTCAAATGGCAGGTGCTGCCTCAGGAGGCGGGAGTCAACCAGCTTCGCATCCTGCTCGATCCGCCGTTGGCCGCCGAGGCGAGCGGCACGGTGAAACTGTCGCTGCGACGCGATGTTCCCGGCTGGCCGGTCGAGGCCGAGCCGATCACGGTCGATCTTCCCGAACTGTTCCTGCCGCAATCGAGCCTGACCGAAGGGGCGTTGATCGTGCGCGGCGATGACGATCTCGATCTGGCGTCGCTCGATTTGAAGGGCCTCGACACCGTGCCGCTGAAGGCGGACTACGAACGCCTGCGGTTCCAGTCGCAGGACACGCGATACGGCGGGCAACTGAAGGTGACTCGCAAACCGAGCCGACTGTCGGCGCAGACAATGGTGTTCGGCCGAGTCGATCCGCAAACAACGCACACGTTCATGCAGGCGATTGTCGAAGTCGAGGGGGGCGGCGTGCGAACGCTCCAGATCGCGCTGCCGGAAGCGGCGGGGACATCGTTGCGGTTCCAGGCGGTTGGTTCGCAGATCGTCGAACAGAAGCCGGCCGCTCCGCAAAACGGTGAGCGTCTCTGGACGTTGCAGTTCGATCGGCGCGTGCGTGGCCAGATCCTGCTGACGTGCGACATCGAGTTGCCCCGCGCTGTTGCTGACGATCCGAAGGCGGCAGCCGCGTCGTTCGCGGTCCCTCAACCGCGCTTCGTCGAGGCGGAGCGGCAGAACGGGTTCCTTGCTGTCGAAGCGGGAGGCGAGCAACGGCTGACGATGGAGGCGAAGGGAAGCGATGGCACGGCGCTGGTCGAAGTCGATCCGCTCGATCTTCCCGCCGTCTACTACTCGCCGAAGGAGCGGATCGTCGCGGTCTATCGCACCGTTTCGGCCGGAGCTTCGCTGACGCTGAGTGAAGAGCGGTTCGACAAGCTCGCGGTTCCAACGGCCGTCTGCCAGAGACTCGACGTGACGAGCGTCCTCGGTCGAACGGGCGAACTGCAACATCGAGCGACCTTCCAACTGACGGCCGTCGGCGTGCAGGGTCTGCGTGTCACGCTGCCAAAGGACGTTTCGTTGTGGGCGACGTTGGTCGATGGTCAGCCGGTGGAAGTCAGACGGCAGGGCGACATTTATTTGGTGCCGCTGTCGGTCGCTCGGGCTGGAAGCCCAAGCTACGGGCCGACGCGCGAGTTGAAGTTGTTCTACCGTTCGTCCACCCCCGCTCTGACTCAGTTCGGGACGATCGAGCAGTCGCCGCCCGAGTTGTCGGTGCAGACCGGTCAGGGAACGGCACAGCCGGTCGATGTGCTCGACCAGCACTGGACCGTCCACTACCCGCCCGAGACGCGACTGGTCAGCAGCACCGGCCCGCTCGAACCGGAACAGAAACTGGACGAGACCAGCCTGCTGGGCCGTTTCAACGCGGGCTTCCAAGTCCCGACGCTGATCGAACTCGGCTGGCAGCTCTTCGCCGTCGTGGTGACTCTCGGCGTGATCGCCCTCTTCCTGCTGGCCTATCAACGGCGCGGGGCATGGGGCATCGGATTGGGCAGCATCGTGGCCGTCGTGATTACGATGGTCGTGCTTGTCGCGCTGCTTCTTCCCGCGACCCAATCAGCGCGGCGTTCAGGGAGATTGACCGGAGGAACCGACAAGGTCTATGCACCTGCCGGAGCAAAGTTCAGCCGACAGACGGTTGAATCGGGTGACTTCGGCGAAACGGCGGCAGAGAGCAAGCCGCCGATGGCTCCCGCGACCGCAGCCACTCCGGCGATTATGCCGCCAGCAGCCGAGGAGCCTGTACCAAAGCAGAGTTTGCCTCAATATAGAGAGGAACTATCGCTGGAGATCAAACAGGAACAGAAGTTGGTTGAAGAGTTCAACGAACTCTTTAAGCAAAAGAGATTTCACGAAGCTGAGATCGTTGCGAAGAAGGCCAAGGAGATGAATCCGAATGACGCGACGGCGACGATGATGGAATGGAAGTCCAAGATCGCTCGCCGCGCCGCGTCTAACGAGAAACTGAACAGTGACAAGGAAGAGGCGTTTTGGGCTCAACTGAATGACGTTGAACGGGCGGCGATTGTCGGGAATCAGCCCGCCGATCCGTTCGTCGCTCAGAATGACCCGGCCCGCCAACCTGCAAATGCAGAGGGTGTAAAGCATGGTGACAATTGGAAGCGTCAAGAGGGACGAAGCAAAGACAAACTCGGGTTGTTGTCTTTGGCAATCGATCTCGCCGCGCCGAGTGGCAGTCTGGAAAAGTCGTTCCGGTACGCCGGTGCCGATCCGTCACGAGGCGGAATCGGATTGCAGCTCGGTTACGTCGATGAGCACGCGGGGACGAATCTGCGAATCTTCCTGATGGCTCTCGTCGCGCTGATTGGTTGGTTCCTGCGCTCGACTTCGTGCGCGAGCAAGGTCGCGCTAGCGGCCCTCGGCCTGACGATCCCGCTCGCGCTGCTGCCCCTCGCGCCGCAGAGCTTGCAGGTGGTGCTCGATGGCGTGTTTTTCGGAGTGCTGCTGGCGTGCGGGTTGTGGTTGGCGGCCGGGCTTGTGAAATGTTTGGAGTCATGCTGCGCGGGCTGTTGTGGATGGGGATCAGGGGTCAGGAGTCAGGGGTCAGGAGTCAGTGAAGAGAAGATGGAAGTAAGTCTCGCTTCTCAGCCTGTCGTGGGGTTGATGTTGTTCGCGCTGTTGGCGATGAACAGCGCAGTGTTCGCTCAAAAAGGTGGGCCACAACAGGCCAACGCTCAACCGGCGGCCAACACTCAGCCTGCACCGAATGCTCCCGCTGCGGCGGTGGCTCAACCGGCTCCGCCCACTCCGGCTCCGACGAGTCTCATCGTGCCGTTTGATGCAGGGACCGACCCGCTCGCAGCCGACAAGATTCTGCTGCCGTTCGACAAGTTCGTCGAGTTGTACCGGCTGGCGTATCCCGAAAAGTCATTCAAGAACTCCGCGCCGCAGGCGGGGGGGATTGTCGAGGCTCTGTACTCGGCGAAGGTCGTTGCGAATGAGAAGACTCCCGATGAATCGTCGATCAGTGTGACGGCCCGCTTTGCCATCCGGAGCTACGTGGACGGACAGCTTCTGGTCGAGTTGCCGCTGGGCAAAGTGGCGGCGCGCGACGCGAAGCTCGATGGAAAAACGGCGGCCCTCATTGCCAGCGGTGATTGCCTGAAGGTGGCCGTCTCGACCCCCGGTCTGCATGTCGTGGACTTTGCGTTCTCGATCCCCGCGCGGTTGTCGGGAACGACCGGCACGTTCACGCTGCCACTGCTCGCCGTGCCGAGTGGCAAGCTGTCGTTTGAACTGCCTGCGAAAGGCTTGTCGGTGCGAATCAACGGTTCGACGACGATCTTCCGTCGCGTGACCAAGTCGGGTGCAGCGGGTGCCACTGGCGGCAGCTTTGAGCCGCCAGTGTCTTCGGGAGAGAAGGACGACAACAAGAACACTGGCGGCTCAAAGCAGCCGCCAGTGGCACCCGAAAAGGCCGCAGCCGAAAAGGCCGCAGCCGAATCGCAGTGGATTGAACTGCCGATCGACAAGGGGGGCGACGTGTCGATCGCGTGGCAACCCGAACAGGCAAAGGGAGCCGCTGCCGCCGTGGTTCATGTCGATTCGGTGCAGGCCGTCACTCTGACCGATGCGGGGACGGCGGTTAGTAATGGCTATCAGTACCGCGTGCGGCAGGGGAGCATCGCCGACGTGTCGTTCGCGTTGCCCGAGTCGCTCAAATTGCAGGCCGTCAATGGGCCGGATGTCGGCGGTTGGGAATTGCAGGGTGAGGGAGCGGCTCGCAAATTGAGAGTCATCTTCCGCCGCAACGTCACCGACACGACCAAGCTGACGGTCGAGGCGTTTCTCGACGTGAAGGTCGGGACGCAACCGACCAACATCGACGTGCCGCCGCTCGCGCCACAGGAGGTCACGAATGAGATCGGCCAGGTCGCGGTCTTCGCGGGCGACCAGTTCTCACTGCGGGCCGAGAAGGTGGAGTCCCTCACGCAGATCGACAGTGACAAATTCACGACGCCGGTGCCGGTCAGCCGACCGAACGTCGCGCCGCAACTGGCCTATCGGTTCTCGAAGCGGCCGTTCACATTGAGCCTGCGCGCGACGAGGCAGGAGTCGCAGGCCAACGTCACCGCGCATCAGGCGGCGTTCATCACGAGACGCAAGCAGCAGTTGACGACCCGGCTCCTGTACAACCTGACCGGCGCACCGCGCTCGTCGCTGAATCTGTCTCTGCCGACGGGCTTCGTCATCCTCGACGTGAAGGCGACGGGACTGCACGATTGGTCGGTGGCCACGCAAGGTGAGGCAACGACGCTCACGATCGACCTCAGCGCGCCGAGGCTCGGGCTGACCGAGGTTGTTCTCGGCGGAACGGTCGCGCGCGACGGAGACGGTGCGAGTGCGACGCTGATCTTCCCGCGACCGCTCGATGCGACGAAGCTCGACACGACGGCGGCGGTGTGGCTGGACGAGGGCTTTAGCGCCACCCTCGATCAGTTCGCCGGATGGCGTTCGCTCGACGCGGCTCTGGTCAGCGCCGAGTTGCGGGCGGTGCGACCGAACAAGCCGGTGCAGTTTGCGTTCGCGACGAACGGCCTCGCGCCGTCCGACATCTCGCTCAAGCTGACGCAGGCCACGCCCAAGCTGACCGCGAACGGATTGACGATGACGACGGTGACCGATGTCGCGGTGATTCACACGCTCGCGCTGCAATGGCAGATCGATGCGGCGACCGCCGACGCGCTGGTCTTCACGACGCCGAACAGCCTTGCGGGCAAACTGGTCTTCACCGGCAACGGCATCCGTGAGACGACGCACGCCGATGCCGGGAACGGTCGCACGCGCTGGACGATCTGGCTGCGAACCCCCGTGAGCGGGAAGTTTTTTGTTACGGCGGTCGGGACGTTGCCTCCGGCGACAACCGAGGTCGAAGCACCGGCCGTCGTGATGGAGCGTGGTACGGGCGGCTCGAAAGGCGAAGAGGCAGCAGGCAGGCTGCCCGCTGCCACGGAGGCCATCGAGGGACAGCGGCAGTACGTGCTGCTCATCAATTCGTCGCAGAGTCAGCTCACGACGGCCGACCCGTCGCTGACCGAGGCGGTGCAGCGCGAGGACGTGCCGGTCGTGGTCGATCAGACGCTGGTCGATCAGGCGACCGAGTTGGTGAAGGTGAAGAAGCTGCTGACCGCGCCGAAGTGGACGCTGCACAAGTTCGCTCAAACGGCGAGCGCCCCCGCGTCGGTGAACGTCGCCGATCTGACGACCGTCGTCAGCCGCGATGGCACGTATCGGGCACAGGCGGTCTACACGATCAAGAACCGCTCGCGACAGTTCCTGGCACTGAAGCTTCCCGCGAACTCGGAACTGCTGTCGGTCTTCGTCGGCAACCTGCCGTCCCGCGCGGTGACGACGAAGCGGAAGGATGAAGCCATCCAACTGATCGCCCTCCCCAAGACGAGTGCCGCGAGTCTCTCGTTCCCGGTGAAGGTCGTCTGGCGAGGGAAGCTCAGCGGCGCGCTGCCGAAGTCGGCGCGGGTGCTTCGCGAAGAGTTCTCGTTCCCCGCACCCGAGGTCATCAGTCAGCAGACCGATGCCGAGTACGGCATCCCCGTCGCGCGGACGCGCTGGACCGTCTATCTGCCGGATGACCTAGACGTGAAGCCGATCACCGTCGCCTCGCGCCACAACCTGACGTTGCAAGAGGGAGGTGTTCCCGACCTGATCTATCAGCAGGCGGCGCTCCAGGAAATCAGCTTGCTGTGCGCGACGGTCGAACAGAACCCGAGCGGCCGGACGAACTACTTTGCCATGAACAATCTCAAGCAACTTGGCATTGCCGTCCACAGTTTTAGCGGAGCGACGAACGCCGAGTTCGACCAACAGAAACATCAGGTCTTGAAGCGGCTGAGTGATCTGCAAAAGAACGTCCAGATCGACGAAGGCCGCCAGTCGGCCATCGTCGTTATGACGGACGGTCGCAAGAGCAGCGAGTCGCTGGCGGTGCAATCTCAAGGTGGCAACGGAATGAATGGTTGGAGCATTTCTCAGAGTAACCTCGGGCTTGGAGTTCAGGATCTCGACAGTTTTCAGGCACTGGAGCAGAACAAGGACAACAACGGCCGGTTGTTCCTGTCGAACACATTAGATGGCGTCCGAATTCAAAACGGCGACGACGGCGTGGCCGCATTCAACTTCGGCCTGCAAAACCAGGAGATGGACGAGAAGAAGGGCGATGCGAAAGAAGGAGGCAAGTCAGCGGGAGCCGACAAGCTGGCGGATGGCAAACCGCAGGGCAAGGCTGCTTCAAAGGCCGCCAATTCGGAACAACGGCAGAACTACCGCAGCACCAATGAGACGAACCTTGGCGATTTGAACACCGTCATCACGAACAACAGCGCCTCTCGCCAAGCAGGACAGCAAGGCCAACAGGGCGGTGGTCAACAGGGTCAGCAAGGCTTCGGCGGGCAGCCGTCGTTCGTTGGACGCGGTCTCATCGCTGGTCAACAGGGACAGC
This sequence comes from Schlesneria sp., assembly GCA_043757695.1. Lineage (GTDB taxonomy): Bacteria > Planctomycetota > Planctomycetia > Planctomycetales > Planctomycetaceae > Schlesneria. The sequence goes on along the minus strand of JAYVOX010000252.1, from coordinate 284 downwards.
AGGGCAACTTCAACGGCGGGTTCGGCGCAGGTCAGCAGGGCGGCAATGGCCTGTGGATGGGAAACGCTTTCAACCCCCAAGGCAACGGCAATCCTCAAGGCCAGCCGGGAATGGGAGGCAATCCGAACTCGAACGTTCAGTATTTCGACAACTCGGGTTTTCAATCGCTGACTACTGGAACGCCCATCACCGGCAACGGCCTTCAGGGGATCGTCACGAACAACGATGGCACGGTTCGCTATGCGAATCCGCCAGCCGGAATGATGACGCGGTCGGGTCCGATA
>JAYVOX010000251.1:0-2067 GCA_043757695.1 Schlesneria sp. | reverse complement strand
TGCTTCCCCAAGATCGCCGCGATGATGGACAAGTTCGTCGCGATTCGATCGGTCGTCGGAAATGACGGTGCTCACGACGGCTTCCAATGCCTGACCGGTTGGCCTCGCAACAGTATCACTTCGGTCGGTGGACGCCCCAGCATCGGCGCGGTCGCCTCAAAAATGTTCGGTCCCAGTGATCCCGGTGTTCCCCCCGCAGTGGCTCTCGCCGCGCGAACTCAACATGCGCCGTGGTCGGAACCGGGCAGCACAGGATTCCTCGGTGCGGCCTATCAGGCATTCAAGCCCGATGGCGAAGGGACGAGCGACATGAAGCTGAACGGCATCTCGGTCGATCGGTTGCAAGATCGCCGAGCGGTCCTCGCGGGACTCGACCGCTTGAAGCGTGAAGTCGATGGATCGGGAATGCTCAAAGGGATGGACGCATTCTCGCAGGCGGCCTTCGGTGTCCTCACTTCCAGCAAGCTGGTCGATGCTCTCGACCTGAGCAAGGAAGACCCGAAGCTCCGCGAGAAATACGGGGATGGCAAGCCATACAAGTACCAGTACGACGGTGCCCCCACTTGCAACGAACACGTGCTGATGGCGAGACGCCTTGTTGAAGTGGGCGTTCGGTCGGTGACGCTCAGCTTCGGACGCTGGGACAGTCACGGCGCGAACTTCGATCTCGTTCGCGATCACGGCAGCAAACTCGATCAGTGCGTCAGTGCCCTCGTGACTGACCTTGATGAACGCGGGATGCTCAACGACGTGACCGTCGCCGTCTGGGGTGAGTTCGGTCGGACACCGCGCATCAATCCTCAAGCCGGTCGCGATCACTGGCCGCAAGTCAGTTGTGCGTTGCTCGCGGGCGGCGGCATGAAGACGGGGCAAGTCATCGGTTCGACCAACCGTCTCGGCGAATACGCCAAGGATCGACCGGTCCACGTGCAAGAAGTCGTCGGCACGATCTACCGCAACCTCGGCATCGACCCGATGACAGTGACGCTCAAGGATCCCACCGGTCGCCCACAGTATCTGCTCGATATGCGTGAGCCGATTCCTGAACTGGCCTGAACGTCCATCCAAGTACAAGATCGCGATTTGTAGGATGGGCACTCTTGCCCGTCCCGTCTTTTGTTCAACTCACGGTCACACGAAAACCGGACGGGCAAGAGTGCCCATCCGACTGTGTTCTTCTGGGACGAGTTCTAAGCCGTCATGCTGACCGAACACTCACTCTCCATCCGCGTTCGCTACTGCGAGACCGACGCAATGGGTTGCCTGCATCACTCGCAGTTCTTCAACTATTTTGAACAGGGCCGAACCGAACTGCTCCGGGAGCAGGGTGGCTGCTACCGTGACATCGAAACTGCGGGATTGTTTCTCGTGGTCGTTCGGCTGCAATGCAGCTACCACGCTCCCGCTCGCTACGACGACGTGCTCACGCTGGTCACGCGCGTGGAGCATGTGTCGGCGGTCAAGATCGAACACAGCTACCGACTGCTGCGCGGCGAGCAACTCCTCGCCTCTGCCACGAGTACGCTGGCCTGCGTCGATCGCGCTGGCAAAGTCGCTCGCCTCCCCGATTCCATCGCGGGGTGAGGCGTGCCTCCGGTCTTCATGGCGGCAATGCCCCTCAGTGCGAGAGGGCAAACGCTGCGGCCTCACCGAATGATGTTTGTCTCATCGGCAGCATCGATGCGAGGCGGTTGGCCTCCGCGCAGGACGCTGTTGCCCTCGAAGAGGTTTCGCTGATCGACGGCTTGCGGGTTGAGCCAGTCTTCCTCGCGAATCTGGCCGCTTTGAGCATAGGCAGTCAAGGCGTTCCTGTAGGTCACGAGCTCGATTTGCTCGCGCGGGATGCCTCGCTGTTCGGCGAGCTTCGCCGTCTTGGGGACGGCGAGGACATCCGACTTGCCCCAGTCGGCGGAGCTGTCCACGATCACTCGCTCGGCACCGGCGACTTGCAGGATATCGACCATCCGCTCGTTCCCCATCTTCGTGCCGGGATAGATCGTGAACGCGCACCAGTAGCCGCGGTCGAGCACCTCGCGGTACGTCTCTTCGTTGTTGTGGTCGATGATG
>JAYVOX010000250.1:0-7547 GCA_043757695.1 Schlesneria sp. | reverse complement strand
CCCCCCTCAGACAACCCCAACACCGACCCAAAGTCTGACACCACTCCTCAATCTCGAATAGACCACTTGCTTGGTATTTCCCTTCATGCCGCTCGCCTAATTATCTCGACAAGTGCGATCCGAGCATCTCGGGACAGTGCGGACACGACCAGCTGTTGCGAGCGGCTTCGATACTCGTCAACGATTTCGCGTTGGCCGATGGTGAGGCTCTCGGTCTGCTGCTCATGGAGTTCAATCCGCGTTGTGAGCCACGATGGGCAGAACAGGACATCCGCCGCAAGATCGAAGAGGCTCACAAGAATCCGCCGAATCGAACGGCCAAGGGGCCGGGAGCATCGACTGGAAGCTCGCCAGCCTCATGCCGCTCGAACGGCCAGCAGGCAGGCTTCTCATCAGAAGCAATCGTTGTGAGGCTTTCTGACGTGAAAGAGGAACAGGTCGAATGGCTCTGGCCGAATCGAATACCGCTGGGCAAGCTCACGCTGCTGGCAGGTGATCCGGGGCTTGGTAAATCATTCGTCACGGTGGACATGGCGGCGCGAGTCTCGACGGGTAGGGGGTGGCCCGACTGCTACGATGTTGTTCAGCCTGTTGGCTCGGTCGTGATGTTCAACTGCGAAGACGACATCGCCGATACCGTGCTGCCACGGCTCAACCGCGCTGGCGGTGATCCGAGCAAAGTGATCGCTCTGCAAGGTGTCTCATTCGTCGATTCCAGTACCGGGGCGACAAGGCAACGGGGCTTCTCTCTGGATGAAGACCTGTCCAAGCTGATCGACGTGCTGGAACTGAATCGAGACGTGCGGCTCGTCGTGATTGACCCGGTGAGCGCGTACTGCGGCAAGACCGACAGTCACAAGAACGCCGACATCCGGGCAATGCTGGCCCCGTTGGCTGACATGGCCAGCAAATATCGCGTGGCCGTCGTGATGCTGACGCATCTCTCCAAGGGGAGCGGCGGCAAGGCCGTCTATCGGGCGATGGGATCGCTGGCGTTTGCGGCGGCTGCCCGTGCGGTCTGGCATGTCGGAAAGGATGGCGACGACGACAAACGGCGTCTGATCTTGATGGTGAAGATCAATGTTTGCGAAGAAACGACCGGCTTGGCCTACTGCCTGAAAGACGGCGCGGTCTGCTGGGAAGAGACGCCGGTCGCGATGACGGCGGATGAGTACCTCGCCCAAGAGGCTCAACCGGATCGCAAGCCAAATACGAATCGGGAACAGGGCATAGCCGTGCAGCAGGCCGGGGAGTGGCTCACTGAGAAACTGACTGGCTGTTCTATGCAGGCGAAGATCGTGAAGCAATTGGCCGACGATGCCGACATCTCTGCGACAACTCTCAAGCGAGCCAAGGTGCTGGCCAAGGTGAAGTCTCAAAGAATCGGCTTCGGTGAAAATTCGGTGGTGTGGTGGACGCTCACCGAGGATGAAAGCGAGTCGAATCCCACAGATGTGGATATCGAAGAAACCGCTCGCGAGTTTACATGGTGACTCACCATAGGGGATCAAGTTCCCGTCACTCTCACAGAGTTGAACCCCTATGGCAAAACAAGCTGGTTTTCTCATAGAGGATCAAGTTGCGGGGAGTCTCCGAAGTTGAACCCCTATGGGTGCAGACACTGATCGACACTCACACCCGATTGCAACACCTTGCGCCCTCTTACGAAGTGGGCTACCATTCTGACGGATCATCACTCAAGACGTAGGAGTCTTTCGCATGGCCAGTATCATCAGTCGCGAGAACGGCACGAAGTACATCCAGTTGACGATCAACAAGCGACGTTGTTCGGTGTGGCTCGGCGAGGTCTCACAGCGTAATGCGGAGCGATTCCGAGACAAGATCGAGGAACTAGCCAAGGCTCGGTCGCTCGGTCTGTCACTCCCGCAGGACGTAGCCGCATGGGTGGGCAAGCTGTCTGAGGAACTGGCCAGCCGTCTAGCAGAGTTGGACCTGATCGAGCCAATAGCTCCCAAGGCGGTGGTCTCAATCGGTGAGTTCCTGACAGACTACCTGTCTCGCCGTGGCGACGACGTGAAGGGTGGCACGCTGACGTTCTACGGCCACACAACTCGAAACCTGACAGCGTTCTTCGGATCGGATCGGATCGGATCGGCTGTTGAACTCAATCACGGCCGGAGATGCTGACGACTTTCGACGGAACTTGCAGAAGGTCGAGAAACTCTCGGCGGCAACGGTTGTCCGTCGCTGTACTCTGGCCCGGACATTCTTCAAAGATGCCGTTCGTCGAAAGCTGATCGACTCGAATCCGTTCGACGGGGTGGGTAAGGGATCGACTGCGAATCCTGATCGGCAACGATTCATCGACCGAGCCACCATCACAAAAGTGATCGACGCCTGCCCGAATGCCGAGTGGCGGTTGCTGGTGGCGTTGTCTCGGTACGCCGGTCTGCGGGTTCCGTCCGAACCGCTGCTGCTGCGGTGGCAGGACATCGACCTAGCTGCCGGTCGAATGCTGGTTCACTCCCCCAAGACTGAACACCATGCTGGCAAGGCAACGCGGATGGTTCCGATCTTTCCCGCGTTGCGGCCGTACCTTGAAGGCGCCCAAGAACTGGCGGTTGAGGGGGCCGAGTACGTTCTGCCAAGCCTGAGACGACCGGGAGCATTGATCGGTGACTGGCGGGCCGTGAACTTCGGGACGATGTTCGGCAAGATCATCAAGCGGGCCGGATTGGTGGCGTGGCCCCGAGTCTGGCACAACCTGCGAAGCTCCTGCCAAACCGAACTGACCGAATCCTTTCCGAGTCACGTCGTCACGGCATGGCTCGGCAACAGCGAAAGGATCGCCGAGAAACACTACATGCAGGTTCTCGACTCCCATTTTGAGAAGGCCGTGAGTGCAGATTGTATGCACTCCTGTATGCAGAACGGCGTTGAAACGGTAGGCAAGGCACAGCACACGGAACAGGCAGACAACAAAAAAGCCCCTGTTTTGCAGGGGCTTGCTGCCAGTTACGCTGGCGTTCAAAGTTCTCGACTGGGCGATACTGGATTCGAACCAGTGACTTCCACCGTGTGAAGATGGCACTCATTCAACATTCGCCTGTCTTTTAAGGTTACAATTAGGGATTCTGCTCGATATTCTGCATAAATCCCTAAGACAATCCCTAAAACCCATAACACGCGACATGTGAAGAGGCCATCATGGCAGCAAAGACCTCTGCCCGCTCTCTCAGAGGTTACAACGAAAAAACTTACACTTGGGACTGGTGGATCGACGGCAAACGCTTCTACCTCTCATGTGCGACTCTTGGACTGCCGGAATCGGAATGGACGCAGGAGAAGAGTCGGCCCGCTGCATGGGAGCGATACCAAGAACTCGCTGGGCTGCGTGCCAAAGAGCTAGCTGAGGTCAGGGCACAAAACGACGCAAAGCTGGACGCTTATCTCAAGATGGACCAGATTGCCCATGAGCACGAAAGACTCATGATTACGATGGCGGAAGACCCGACATTTTTGCCTTCGTCGGAAACCCGGCCATCGTCACCACCTCCGCCCCCTGATAAGACCATCAAATTCTCTGTGGAACGATATGTGGCGGTGAAGATTGATGACGCTCGTTCCGGCAATCGTTCTGCCGGTGGTGCGGATAACATCCGCCGCTTCTTGTCCGAACTCGTTAAGACTTTCGGTCATGACGCCACCTTCGATGCGATCACCTTCGACGCTTGGGAAAGATGGCAGAGTTATTGTCAATCCCACAGAACTGAGCATTGGAAATCGGTCTATAACAACAGCAAGACCTTTTTGGCGTGGTGTGACCAAAAAGAGTTGGTTCAGTTGCCGAAGAATTTCCATAACAAAATCAGGTTCGTTTTCGAGCGTCCAGAAATCAAAACTTATTCTGACGCCGAAGTCGTCAGAATTGTGGAGGAAGCGAATGGAAACCTGAAACTGTGTTTGTTGTTGATGTTGAATGCCGGAATGCAAAGCAAGGACATCGGTGACTTGAAAAAGTCGGAAATCGACTTGAAGAAAGGGACGATCACAAGAAAGCGATCCAAAACCAAGGACAAACCAAGCACGCCGCTCGTAACCTATCCTTTGTGGCGGTCCACTTTGAAAGTATTGCGACAACTAATCAACCAAGACCCTGACTGTGTGCTGGCATTGACCACCAAGAGCGGTGGAAAGTGGAATCTTCGAGAATTGCGTGAGTATGGCAGACTCAAAAGATCAAACAATATCAATACTCTGTGGCAGAATTTGGAAGCGAAGATCGGGCAGATTGGCACGCTTGGTCGATTCAAGAAATCCAGTGCCACGAAAATCAAGAACAATCCGCAGTATGCCAACTGTGAAATCATGTTTCTCGGCCATTCCGAACGGAACATGTCAGGGCAGCATTACGCCAAGATCACGCCTGAACGGCTATCGGCGGCAGTCAGATGGCTCGGCAAAGAATGGCACCAGAACTGCCCAAAGTGGGTGTGGGTCTCTTCATAGAGGGGAGTGCAGCCACCGAACACACCAACGAGCCGCTTCGGCTGTGAGAGGTCGATTACAAAATCGACAAATTCCATCCATCCCGTGCAGAATCTGGAAACGGATGGATGCGGCAAAGTCGCAACTGCGACCTTGATTGCCTCACCGCAGCCGCAGATACCGTGCGTCACGCAGTCTTGGCATCGGCATCCCGCTAGTCAGCTCAACGCACTGAAGCCGTTGTCAATCAGGATCTCTTCGTCATAGAGCGACTTCGGCACATTCATTCTTCGATCATCGTCGTCGATGAATCCATTCAGTAACAGGGCGTAATTGTCGAAGCATCAAATCTTTTGAGACGCAGCAAGATTTTTGCTTTACGATTTATTTTGGTGCCTTACAATGATGCCATCGGCGAAAACGTCTCTCTGAGCAATGCAGATCCCCAGAGATGAAAGACGTAAGTAGCTGTTGCCCAGCTAGGCAAATGTGAATCTCTATTCCAACAGCGTCTGTAGCTGTAAGAGAAAAGCATTTGACCGAAAGTATCCTTACAGGCTGGGGTGCAGAGTACGCAGTCGTAAAAGCCGATTAAATTCCTGTTTCGGCAGGTTCGACCAGACTGTCTTTAGCCCCGCTGCCTGAAATGACAGGGCGTTGCATGGGAAATCCGTGCAGCGACTTGTCGTTTCGGGCGGCGGGGTTTTCTTTTTCCTGCGTCTCCTGCGTCTCCTGCGGCGACATGCCTGATTGCTGGCATCATCGTGACGCCCGCAATCTCGCTACTTCACCACGCTGTAGGAGATATGTGATGAGAAGCGCCCCCGAAACCTCGGTCCAGCCTGAGCCGTCAAAAGTTGTACGGTGCAATTTTGACGGTGAGATTGACGCCCTCCTCGCCCAAATCGGTCACGGATTGTTGGCAGACGACGCCACCAACTTAGAGAAACTCAACATCGCTCGTAAGTACGGGCCGTTGCTTAGGCAACTGAAGGCACTCGTTCCACACGGCACATTCCAGAAGACACTGGAAGAGCGATACCCACGGGTGAATTACTCGAAGTGCAATAGGTGGATGTACATCGCCAAGCACGAGGCACAGGTAGCCGAGGCTCTGATCGCCCATTCCGATGAGGCATGGGGGCCAAAGAAGATGATTGACTTCCTTCGAGGAGTGTTGACTCTCGATGAAAAACAGTCAGACGACGAAGAATGCTACGGTTTCACGCCAGACAATCGAATCGAACCCGACGACGAGCCTTACTACAGCGAATTCGAGGAAGAGGCTCAGGACGAAGCCGATTCCGACGAGAGCGATCTGAGTGTCGTTCACGAGGCGTTCGTTGCAAAGGCGGAGGCCGAGGCAAGGTTGATGGGCACACCGCCTGATGATTCGCAGCCGTCGCTTGGCAAAGTGGTCATCACCGTGTTCTCCCAAAATGACCTCGGAGTCATCCAAGGAAGCCTTTCCCAATGGCAACCCAAAAGCACCGCCCTGAAAGGAAGCAAGCAGACTTACTCTGTGACCGCCAGCGTTCCGCCGAGCGACATCGCAGACTTCTTCAATCAGTTGAGCAAGTCGCTGAAGATGACCCTTCCGAACAAGCTGAAAGTGAGCGTCGAACTATGAGGACCGCATTCCCTTACTTTGGGTCGAAGCGTCGTGTCGCCGCTGACATCTGGCAACGCTTTGGTGATCCGAGCTACTTCTACGAGCCGTTTGCTGGGTCGCTTGCTACGCTTTTGGAGCGACCCAAATCGACAACTTCAAAGACCAGATACGAGTACGTCAGCGACACTGACTGCATGATCAGTAACTTTTTCCGAGCGGCACAATTTGGAGATTTTCTTGAGTTGGCACATTTGGCGGACTGGCCGGAATCGCAACTCGATCTTGAAGCTAGATTTGATTGGCTCTCCCGACAACGCCAGCGACTGCATCGTCAACTGTTGGCTGACCCCAAATGGTTCGACCTCGAATGTGCGGCATGGTTCGCTTGGGTCAATAGCGTCAAAATCGGCACGTATTCCCGCTCGCTCGTGCTGAGGCGAAACTCCGGCGTCTGCCGGAAGAATCAAGATCTCCCGGCTTACTTCACTGAACTCTCACACCGTCTCAACATTCTTTCGATCCACTATGGCGACTGGACCAAGCTGGCGAATGCGGCCGAGAAGGAGAGTGGCCGAAGCGATGTGGCGATCCTACTCGACCCGCCATACGCATACTCAACTGGCCGGGAGAAGGGATTGTATGTCACGGATTCAGGTGATGTCTCCATCCGTGTGAAACGCTGGGCGTTAGCGAGAGCGGCGACCCATCCCAAGTTGAAGCTCGCTTTGTGTGGATACGCAGGCGAGCACGAGATGCCAACTGATTGGGAAGAGTTCGCATGGTCGTCGAAGCTGGGAAAGGGACGGGAGCGGATCTGGTTCTCGCCAAGTTGCCAGCGACCGGCTGAGTCGGAATCCGCAGCGATTCAATCCAGAGATACCGTTCCACCGCAGTCAGTGGTGATTCGGTCTGGTGACGATGAAGTGCCATTGGGCTGTAGATCGGTAACGGTATTTTGAAGGCCCGTCAGTGAGTTGGGGGCGTTCTATAATCTGGATCGTGGCGATCCGAGTTGCCCTGCGAATACCCGATGTGACTGCCTCGTTCTGAGACGAGCTTCTCCACGCTTCCCATGTGTCTCGACAGATCGTCCATGATGGGCTGCTCGGTGGGGTGATTCGCCAAGCGTGGCCCATGACGATCTTTCCGTAGGCAAATATCCGAGGCTGAATCGGTTGATAATCGGAAAGTGCCGGACGGCCTTTGCAGGGGCCGTCCGGCACTTTCCAGTCCACAATTTGTATTGATGGCCACCATAGCGTGTCAGGCGGGTAATTGCGGGAACTCGTCGTCGTTGTGTGGCATGTATAGGCCAGGGCCAGCGCTCACTAAGTCGTGATTTCACAGTGATTTGAGCGATGCCTAATCGCGATTTTGCATTTTCTTGGTGGGGTCACTATAGGGAATAAGCTACGCGATATATGTCGCATTGATATGAGCGCAACACGGAACACCCTGTTTTGTAGGGAATTGTGAGGTCTTCGCC
>JAYVOX010000249.1:0-7555 GCA_043757695.1 Schlesneria sp. | reverse complement strand
AAGCAGGGGATCACGGCGGCGATCTTCGTCGGAATGATTAGCTCGCTCAGTTGGATTCTGCTGAGTGCCGAGTCCTTCGAGAAGGTCTACAAGTACACGGCCGCTCAAGCCGCCGAACTGTCTTGGGTGCCATTCAGCCAACCGGGCCTCGTCACCATTCCGCTCGGGTTCTTGACGCTCGTCGTGGTGTCGCTCGCCACACGTCGGCAGGGTGTAAATGTGTAGCGGCTCTCGGGGAAAATGCCGTCGTCCCACACCGATCGGAACTGGTGCCGAGTCGTTCTACACGGATCGCGATGTGCTCGACGCTCGACTAGTCGCGATGAAGTTGAACAGCGCCTAGGTGTCTGTCCGAAAAGTCGAAGGCCATACCTTCCGTAGGGTGGGCACTGCCCCCCATCAACGACCGATTGTGGTGGGCAGTGCCCACCCTACGGGGATCCGGACAGACACCTAGGCGGCGTGCCAGATGTGCCGCCTAGGCTCCGCCGAAGCGCAGCCTTAGTGGATGATTTCGCAGTCAGGCAGAGCTTTCCTCAACGCCTGGACCGCGACCTCCGAAACCTTGGTGTTTACCAGTTCCAGCCGCTTCAATTTTTTGTGGCCCTTCAACAGCACCAAGCCTTGGTCAACGACGCTCGTATCTCGAAGAGTGAGGATTTCCAGATCGTTTGCCGCTTTGATCGCGGTGAATCCGGAACCGGTAATGGCGTTGCACCCGTTGAGGTGTAAGACCTTCAGCTTCGTCAGGCCCTGCGTCAGTATTACCAAGCCTTTGTCGTCCATGGGCAAGTTGCCGACGTTGAGGTGTTCGAGCGACTTGCACATGTTGATGGCTTTGGCTCCCGCCAACGTGATGGGGCATTTGTTCACCGCCAGTTGCTTCAGGTTTTTCAGTCCGGACTTGGCAACCTGAGCCAACATCTCACACGTAATCGGGCATTCACTCGCGTGAAGTTCCTCCAGCACCTCCAGCTTTGAAAGGGATCGCATCCCGTTGTCTGTGATTCCGCCCACGTAGTTCATGTGGAGGCGTTTTAGTGTATGGGCATTGCAAATGAGATCGAACGTGATGTCGTTAATGCCTCCCGTGTTGTCCATGTTGATCTCTTCCAAGACGGGCATCTTGCCGATCGCCGCGAAGCCGTTGGGAGTAAGGTGGCAACCCTTGATTTCCAGCTTCTTCAGATTTGGGCAGCCGGTCAAAATGGCGATGCCATCATCCGCGATCTTCGTCCCGTTGAGCGACAGTGATTCCAAACCGGTGACTCGCGTAAGTTGTTGCATCGCTTCGTCGCTGATCAATGTTGAACTGAGGTCCAGCTTGTTCAGTGCGGGGAGCTTGCTCAAATTGGCCAACCCGGCTCCACTGATCTGGCCTCCCGCCGCGTTGATTTCTGTGACCGTCTCTAATCCTTCCGTCAACGAGGCGAGTTCGGCCAACTTAGCGTCAGTTACTTCATGGGGCTTCAATGATCGAAAGGTCGCCAAGACCACGGCGGCAACCGGCTTGGGTGGAGGCGAAGGTGTGACCGTCGGTTGAACCGGTGCAGGTGGCGCCACGACAGGCGCCTGCTGAGGAACTGGCTGTTGAGTCAGCTCATTCCAAGTTGGCACTTTGCCACAACCCGTTGCCAACGGGAGCAGCAGGAGAATTGCCACTCGGCTTACCAATCTAACCTTCCGGCTCTCCAACACTTTTTTTTGCATCGCAAGATCCCTAAGCGGAAAACTGATGAAACGAACACGAGAACAGCGGTGATGTGCAATTTGCCAAAGTCGAGCAGCGCAAGATCGCGAATATCGCACCGAGCGAGCAGCAGTATCTGGCGATCCGTCACCGCGTCAAGCCAACCTTTATACGGAAGCCACGGCGGAATTGGCGAGCAGTGCTGCTGCTGTTGAAATCCATTGCGAGAGAACCTTGATTGGCGAATACAACGGACCCGCTTTGCCAAACAATCGCTTAACCGAACTCGAATGAGTGATGTCCGCCCGCTTCATTCCCAACGCCAACAACCATCTTCAAAATTAGTTCCATGACGTTTCCGACAAACGTCACGTGGGGCAGATTTGTAATCTGCCCGTGTCGCGTGTTTCGCTGGGATTCGGGCAGATTACAAATCTGCCCCACGTTGAGTTTGGACTTTTGTCGGAAGCGTCTTCCATGCTTCTCGCGGGTATGATCGAAACATTTGGGCGTTTACATTGACATTGACTCTGAGCCGCGCACGGGTGTTCAGTTAATACCTTCTCTACAAAGGCCATTCATCGCCATTCGGAGCCTCCAGCAACGATCTCAGAGACTTTCTCAAATGCAGCCTTCAAAAATCGGTGACTGCACCAACAGAAAGAGACCGCTCGTTACCAAGCGGTCTCTGGTGTACAGCACTCATCGCTGAGCGTGCGGAGCGAACTACTCGTCCTTAGTGACGACGAAACTTTTGAAGCGGAATTCATCTCGCTTTGGATCGCTGATCGTCGAGAACAATTCGCCCATCAGTAGGTGGAAACGATCCTGACAGACCGAGTAAAAGTTGTGCTTGCCATCACGACGTGGCTCGATGATGCCCGCCACTCGTAGGAGAGCAAGGTGATGGCTGACAGCGGGTTGGCTTTGGTTGAGCATGTCGCACATCGCGCTGACGTGCATCTCGCCTTCACGCAACAAGCCCATCAGAATCTTGAGGCGTGTTTCGTCGGCCAACAGTTTGAAGACTTGGACCAAGTCCTTCTCCAACTGCTGAGACAACTCTGGGAACGGAGCATTGGCACGATCAGCACCGGCTTGCTCGGTACCCATTTGTTCGGTGAACGGGGAATCAATCGTCGAAATCATTTGTTTCTCTTTCTCTACTTAGGACCGAGCCGCGTTTTCCGGCACTCGATCAGGATCCTTACTTGGATCGGACAACGGAACCATCCTTAGGCAGGAGCAATGAAGACCGGCTTGAGTTGGACACAGAACGCCAGAAACGCTCGGGGTCTTTTGTCAGGTCGGTCACAAGTTTAAACGGGATCGTCGGGACTGTTGTTGCAGGGACGAGACTGAGTGTCTCAGACCACGGCAAATTGCAGTCAACAGACTCGCTGCAGAACGAGCGAGATTTGAGATTCATCATCGGAAATACGTAGCATCAGCGGGGGAGTCATTTCGTTTTTCGAGCGGCCAGTCGCCGCCAGTTCTGTCTGGAAGCCAAATTTCGGCCGCATTATGGATAGGGGTACAGCATCCGTCAACGACCCATCGGAGATTTCATTGCGTCTACACAATTGGCACAACCCGTTGATAGCTATAGCATCTCTGGAGTCGTTCGATTACTGGACTCAAAAATTACCGTGTTGTCAGTCAGGATCAAGCGAATTCAATGTGGCTACCGCTTCAGTCCGTACAGGACCACGTTTAGCCGCAGTGCAAACGTCGGGCCATCATGGCGGATGGTTTCAAGGAAGTGGGCAACCATCGGAAAGACTGGGATTTCACGGGTTTCGAGACTCTACAGACGGAGGTGCCCTATGTCGGCGTTTGGCAATTTGACAGGCAAGCGTGCAATCGTGACAGGCGGTTCGAGCGGCATCGGGCAGGCCATCGCCAACGAGTTTGCCCGCGCAGGAGCTGATGTCATCGTTCATTTCGCGGCATCTCATGCGGCCGCGAATGAAGTGTCAGAGCAGGTTCGACGGTACGGGGTCCGTTCCGTCACGCTCGCCGCAGACTTTTCGGACGACTGCGCGATCGAGACGTTTGTGGATCAAGCATTCTCAGTTTGGGGTGGCCTCGATATTTGGGTCCAGAACGCGGGGGTCGATCTGCTCACCGGTGACGCGACCAAACTGGATTTCTCCGCCAAGCTGGATCGGCTACTTGACGTGGATGTTCGAGCAGGGATGTTGCTCGCAAAGTGGGCGGGACAACGGATGGTCACGGCTGGGCAAGGTTCGATTGTGACGATTGGCTGGGACCAATCCGATCGGGGCATGGCGGGCGACAGCGGCGAACTGTTCTCAGCGGCGAAGAACGCCATCATGGGATTTAGTCGTTCGCTGGCGCTGAGTCTCGCGCCGACAGTCCGAGTCAATTGCATCGCACCCGGTTGGATCAAGACCGCGTGGGGAAAATCCGCAAGCGACTCTTGGCAGCAGCGGGTTCTCGATGAAACGCCGTTGAAGCGTTGGGGACGACCTGAAGACATTGCCAAGCTGGCACGGTTCCTCGTCAGTGACGAGGCGGCGTACATTACGGGTCAGGTCATCAACTGCAACGGTGGCGCAGTGCGATAACGGCGACAACTCTTTCATGCCGACAGAACGCATTCTCTTCCTGACCGGTCGCCTTGCCGAGCCATCTCTGCGCGAGGTTCTCGCGCCATTGGCCGTTCGCGCGGGGTTCGATTACGAGGTCGCGGTCCTCGGCATTTCAGTGGCCGCTCTGATGCGAGTCGATTGGGTGCGGCGCAAGCTGACGGTCCCGAGCGGCATCACGCGAGTGATCGTTCCCGGCTGGTGCGGCGGTGAAATGGAGTCACTGACCGCTCACTTCGGCGTCCCGTTTGAGCGTGGTCCGAAAGACTTGTTCGATCTCCCCGAGTACTTCGGTAGAGGCGGGCGACCGCGACCGAAGCTGGAGGAGTACTCGATTGAAATCCTCGCCGAGATCAATCACGCGCCGACGCTGTCGTTTGAAGAACTGCTGCGTCAGGCCAACAGTTATCGTGACTCGGGTGCCGACGTGATTGACCTCGGTTGTGTGCCGGGTGAATCGTGGTCGGGAGTGAGTGACGCGGTGAGGCGACTCAAGTGTGAGGGCTTTCGACTTTCGATCGACAGCTTTGATCGAGCCGAAGTGGAAGCGGCGGTCGAGGCGGGCGCGGAACTGGTGTTGAGCTGCAACACGACGAATCGCGATTGGCTGTCGCAACTCAACGTTGAGTCGGTCGTGCTGCCCGATGATCCGCGAGACCTCGCGTCGTGGGATGACACCCGAACACTGCTCGCCGCAAACGCCAGAAAGTTCAGGCTCGATCCGATTCTCGAACCGATCGGCTTCGGGTTCGCGGCGTCGCTCGCGCGGTACTACGAAACGCGGCGACGATATCCCGATGTCGAGATGATGATGGGGATTGGCAACCTGACCGAGCTGATCGAAGTCGATAGCGCGGGGATCAATTTTGTGTTGGCCGCGATTTGTGAGGAGCTTCAAATCCGCAGCGTCCTCGCGACTGAAGTCATCAACTGGGGGCGGACGGCGGTGCGCGAGTTTGATCTATCGCGGAAGCTCGTGCGGCACAGTTTCACCAATCACGTCCTGCCGAAGCATCTCGGCGGGCAACTCGTCCTGCTGCGCGATCCGAAATTGAAGCCGCTCGGTGAGGAGGGCCTGCGCCAACTGGCGGGCCGACTGACCGACCCGAACTTCCGCATCTTTGCCGAACGGGGCGAGATTCATCTCTTGAACCGCGACGGCTATTGGCGCGGCGACGATCCGTATGAAGTCTTCGACCGGATGGCATCGAGCGTTGGCACACTGACCGCCGAGCATGCGTTCTATCTCGGCATGGAACTCTGCAAGGCGCGGACGGCATTGACGCTTGGCAAGCAGTACACTCAGGATGAGGCTCTGCGCTGGGGCTTTCTCACCGTCGATGAAGTCAGCGCGATCCAGCGGCGGAAACATCAAGGCAATTCATCGGAGGCTTCACCGGAATGAACTCGTCGAGACAGATGCCGCTCGTGCAAGTACTCGTCCCCGCACCAGACGTGATGGGAGCGGTGCGGGGGGTGAGTTCGTGGCCGCATCTGTTGTTGCTCGACAGCGCGTTGCAGCGTGAACCGGTGGGACGGTTCTCGTTCTTGATGGCCGATCCGGTCGAGACATGGACGCTGGACGAAGCCTGTTTCGGCGACGATCCGTTTGCCGTAATGAGGCCCGTTCTCGAACGATGGCGCTTCGACACGCTCCCCGATCTGCCGCCGTTTCAGGGCGGGATCGCCGGGTTGATGGGCTATGAGCTCGGCCGCTGCTTCGAGCGCGTCCCCGCCGCGCGACACGACGAGTTTCAACTGCCAGTCTTGGCGGCGGGCCTCTACGACTGGGTGATCGCGTGGGACCATCAAGCACACCGCGCATGGCTGATCTCGCACGGCTGGCCGGAGAGTGACGAGACCCTTCGCCAGGAACGAGCCGCCGCGCGGATGCAACTCGTCTTAGATCGACTTGCGCAGCAAGGCGTCATCCCCTCGCCCCCGTCTTCGGGGGAGAGGGCTAGGGTGAGGGGGCTGAGTGGCGAACCGACTTCAATTTCTCAAACGACCACTGCTTCTGCCGTTCAACCCTCAACGCTCGACCATCAACCTCTTCGCGAAAGCCCCCCTCTCCCTAACCCTCTCCCCGCAAAGCCGGGGCGAGGGGACAAAGCCGAAGCTGAAGAGAAAGACAACGCGGATGCCAAACAAGCCGCGTCACTCTGCACTCCGCACTCCGCACTCCGCACTGTTCCCCAATTCTCTGTACCGGGCCTCGACGGTCTGACGAGCAACTTCTCGAAAGACGACTACCTCAACGCGGTCGCTCAGGTCATCGAGTACATCCGTGCGGGAGACATCTTTCAGGCGAATCTGACTCAGCGGTTGTTGGCTCCGGCGACGGAGGACTCTCTCGATCTGTATGAGCGATTGCGGCGAGTGAACCCCGCGCCGTTTGCCGGGCTGATGCGCTGGGACGATTGGTCGGTGATCAGTGCGTCGCCCGAACGGTTTCTGCGCGTGGACGGTCGCGAGGTCGAGACGCGACCAATCAAGGGGACTCGACGGCGGAAGCGCGGTCCCGAGGCGGACCTGTTCACGCGCGATGAGCTGCGCGAAAGTGAGAAGGATCAGGCCGAGAACGTGATGATCGTGGACCTGCTTCGCAATGACTTGTCTCGCGTTTGTGATGCCGGTTCGATTCGAGTCCCTCAACTGTGCGGCGTCGAGACCTACGAAACGGTGCAGCATCTCGTCTCGGAAGTGCGAGGCCGGTTGCGAGCCGATGCCAGCGTGTGGGACTTGTTTCGAGTCACTCTGCCAGGCGGTTCGATCAGCGGCGCGCCGAAGGTCCGCGCCATGGAGATCATCGCCGAACTGGAGCCAACCTCACGCGGCCCCTACTGCGGCAGCCTGTTCTATGTCGGCGCGAACGGGCAGTCCGACAGCAACCTGCTGATTCGCACGTTTGTCGAACGTCACGGCTGGTTGCAGTTGGGAGTCGGCGGCGGCATCGTGGCTCAATCGGACCCCGCCGCAGAGTACGAAGAGACACTGACGAAGGCGGCGGGAATGGTGCGGGCACTTTCGTGAACAGTTGATGTTGCACTAGTCCTCAACCAAGCAACTGGTTTGTCGTATTTGCGGCGTTTGGGGGCGCGCACGCCGAGCGCGTCCGACGTTGTCGGCAGCGCGTGTTGAGCGGTGGCGCGTGTTGAGCGGCAGCGCGTGTTGAGCGGTGGCGTTGTCGCAGGGTGAGGCTTGGGGTTCGCAGAACCGGTGTGAGGGTGATGGGGCGGGGGGCGGGGGGCGG
>JAYVOX010000248.1:0-7560 GCA_043757695.1 Schlesneria sp. | reverse complement strand
CGAAGGCCATACCTTCCGTAGGGTGGGCACTGCCCACCATCAACGACCGATTGTGGTGGGCAGTGCCCACCCTACGGGTATCCGGACAGACACCTAGTAAATCCTAAGCCCGAGCGACGGTGAACGCTTTTCCAACCCGCAGCCTGAGCGAGAAAGTCTTTTGCAACGACTCTATCGCTCAGGCTGCGGGTTGGTTCGTTTGCGGAGAACTCTGGCTGGACTTCATTGCTGCTCCGGGCAGTTTGCGCGAGCGCAAAAAAAAGCCCCCATCCATGGGGGCATCAGCATCCGTGACAAACGCTGCGTAGAAAAAAGAACCCTGATGGAGGAGTGACCTCGCCTGTGTTTGGGTGTACTGGCGGTTGGGGACCGGGGAGAGCAGAGTGGGTCGAACTGCTCGGAGGGAGACCTTGGCAGTACACAGGCGGAAGTCTTATTACCTCTCCATCAGGGCTCGGGCTGGGTTCGTTTTGTGAGCGTCGAGTCGTTGAAGCCAACTTCAAACTCACTCGACAGGGTTTCAGTAAAGCATCCTTCGTGCCGTAGGGTTTTTCGGCGCTGAAGAAAAATGAGGTTGATGTGACCGAACTGAAAAGTTCCGTTCGATTCCTTGTGAATCACGAGATATTCGAGCATCATCCCGCCACGAATGATTCGCCGCTCAATCGACGTTGAGCCGTTGTTCAGCGCCGAAACGGGGAGGATCGCTAGCCCAGAGAGCGGTTTCGCCACCGACTTCGGCGCTGAGGTGTGGGTTCGGCGCACTGTGGATGGATCAGATTCAAAAGAAGTTGTGATGGAAGTATCGACTCGGTTTCCTCGTTGGCTCTTGGCGCTTGTGGCCGGCTGCATCGTCACCTACTGCGTCCTCGTGTTAGCGGTGGTCGCAACCTCGCCCGATTTGCGATTGCGGTTTTTACTCTCCGACGCGGCCTCCGCAGACGCCGCACTCTCTCCCGCTGGAATCCAAATCCAGCAACTGCCAGACTCCGAATTCAAAGGGCCAGCACCGGAGCCGGGCGATCTGCTCGTGAGCTTGGACCAACAAGAAGTGGGGAACTTTCTGGATTTCGCTCGCATTCAGCTCTCACTTCGCAATCGAGAGATCTTCGCAAACGGAGTCTTACCCACAGTCGCCAATCCGCTCACAGGCGGTTGGCCATCGCTCGTCCAGACGGCGGATGGAACGCGCTGGGTCAAGATTGAGTTCATCAAGCGCGGGGCGACAGAGCGTCAGGTGTGCGCGGTTCAGCTTCAGTCGATTCCGATCAGCGAAGTCGGGCTGACACTGGTCTGGTTCCTGTTGCAGCTTCTCATCTTCTCGGTCGGAGCAGTCGCGTTTTGGAACCGACCGTTTGACGAGTCGGCCCGTCGTTTCTTCGTCATGAGTACGGCGACTCTGGCCGCGTTCATTGGCGGGTTTCATTGGGCGACGGTTGCGGGAAGCTTCTGGCTGACGCTGCCTTTTGGTGTGTGTGGCATCTTGTTGCCCGCGTTCACGCTGCATTTCTTTCTCGTCTATCCGCGTCCGAAACCGCCGCTGACGACATGGCCTGTCGCGGTGATCCGAGCGATCTACGCGGTCCCGCTCATTACGACCGTTTGCTTCGTCTGCTCGGAGGGATTTTTGTGGAGGCTCGTCGAATCATCGAGTGGTTCACCGGAACCGCCGACTCAATTATTGCGCGAGGGACTGAACGAGCTGACGTTTGGGATCTATGCCTACTTGAGCATCGCGGCGGCGTATTTTCTGATGACGCTGGCGACGCTCAGTTACAGCGCGCGCACGACTCGCAACCCGGTCGAACGGAGTCAGGTCCGTTGGATTGTCTGGGCGGGTTACGGCGCGGCGGTTTGCATCGGCTATGCCCTGTTCTTGGCGGCGTTCAGGCGAGCCGACTTCGCGTTGGGGAGTGCTCGTATACCAATGTTTCTGGCGAGTCTCGTCTTCATGCTCGCGTATGCGGTCGGCATCGTCCGTTACAAGCTGATGCTGATCGACCAGATCATCAATCGCGGCATGTGGTACTACGTCTTGAGCTACGGAGCGACAGGGACGGTGGCCTTATTGATTGCCTGCGGAAGCCTCGCGGTGGCCGTTCGCAAGACGCCGCTCATCGAGCAACAGTCGTGGATCATCGCCGGCATCTTGATGCTGACGGTCGTGTTGTTGATCTGGCTCCGCGACGCTTGGCAGCGTCTGGTGGATCGCCGGTTCTTCCGTGAGAAGTATCAACTCGATCGAGCTTTGCAGCGGATGCACCGCGAAGTCGGACGGCTCACCGACGTGCAGTTTCTATCGGAGCGCATGGCCAGTTCTTGCCGCGATGTCCTTCAGGCCGAGAGAGTCGCCCTCTTCCTGCGAGATGGCCGCTCCAGCAACTTCCGGTTGATGGCGGTCGAAGGAATGGCGACGGGGCTACCGATGCAGCTCGCGGTATCGGAGGAGTTCGTTCAGGCGCTGGCGGTCGATTCGACCTTGCAGCGCGTCACACCCGGTTCGCGAGACAACCTTTCTCCCGTTCAGAGTACGTTGCGTCAGGTGCAAGCCGATCTGGTTCACGGCTTGGAAACGGATGGGCAGTTAGCGGGATTAGTCGTCCTCGGGCCGAAGGTCAGCGGCGCGTTGTACTCGGCGGAAGACCTGACGTTCCTCACGGCGCTCGGCCAGATCACGGGCGTCGCCTTGCACTGTGCGAAGGTCCATCAAGACATCACTCACCTGAACGAAGAACTGCGTCTGCAAGCCGAACGGATCGCGCAGCAGAAGCAACAGATCACGATCTTGCAGGCGGAAGTCGCGGCGAGCGTGCAGCCCGATTCGGCGGCCGTACCCGCGTTGGAATTTCGACGTGACGCGATCATCGGACACAGCGCGGCACTCGAACGCATCCTCGATCACGTTCGCAAAGTGGCGGTCAGCGAAACGAGCGTGCTCGTGCGCGGCGAGAGTGGCACAGGCAAGGAACTGCTGGCGAAGGCCATCCACGACAACAGCCCGCGCCGCGACGGGCCGCTCATCAGTGTCCATTGCGCGGCGCTCTCGGCGGGGCTACTTGAAAGCGAACTGTTCGGTCACGTGAAGGGGGCTTTCACGGGGGCGACCACCGACAAGCAAGGGCGGTTCGAGTTGGCTCACGGCGGCACGCTGTTCCTCGACGAAATCGGCGACATCTCATCCGAGACACAAGTCAAGCTGTTGCGCGTGCTCCAACAGCGTGAGTTTGAACCGGTGGGTGGGACGAAGACGGTGCGCGTCGATGTTCGTTTGGTCGCGGCGACACACCAGAATTTGGAACGACTCATCGCCGAAGGAAAGTTCCGCGAAGACCTCTACTACCGGCTGAACGTCGTCAGCCTGACGCTTCCGCCGCTTCGAGAACGCCCGGATGACGTGCTGGAACTCGCGGTCTACTTTTTGAAGAGGACCGCGCCACGTGCGGGACGAAAGTTCACGCGGTTCGAGGATGAAGCACTCGACGCCCTAATGCGTTACTCGTGGCCCGGTAACATTCGCGAACTGCAAAACGTCATCGAACGTGCGATGGTGATGGCCGAAGGGGACGTGATCTCGGTGATCGACTTGCCGCCCGAGATTCAGGGCGGGCAGTCCGGCACGAACACCGTTTCGTCCGAACGAACTCGTCGCAGTTTGACCAGCGCGACTCCACTCGATGCCCCGCGCAGCGAGTGGATCGAAGGGAACCCGGTCGTTGAACGCCAGGCATTGGTCGCCGCGTTGCACCAATGCGGTGGCAACAAAGCTCAAGCGGCACGTCTACTCGGTCTGCCGCGTAGCACTTACTTCAGCAGGCTCAAGAAGCACGGCATCCGCGACGGTGCCACGGAATTGGCCGCCATTAAGCGACTGCCTCGCTGAGCACGACGTTGTACTTCAGCGACTCACGATCAAGGTCATTCTCAATGGCTTTTCTCTGACAGTAAACGGCCGAACGAACCACTTCACGTGCGTCACTCGTCGTCGTAGTCGTCTTCAAAGTCACCGTCTCTCAGGGAATCGTCTTCCAACTCGGCGTCCTCGTCGTCGTCATCGAATTGACCGGCGGCGACACGCTGGCCGCGAGCTTCTTCACGTTCGGCTTGATCGGGGTCTGCGTCCTTCGAGCGGAAGTAGAGCTTGATCGGCACCTCTTTGAACGGCAGTTCTTCACGCAGCACACCGAGCAGATAACGCTTGTAGTCTTCGTCGAACAGTTCCTTCGCGTTGCACTTCAACACGATGGTCGGCGGTTCGGTGGAGACTTGGACGGCGAAGAGGATGCGCGGGATGCGATTCATTCGCAGCGGCGGTGCCCAGTTTTTGACGGCCGCTCGCACGACGCGGTTCAACACACCGGTCGGCACTCGCTGGCGAGCCTGCTTCTGAATGGCCTGCGCGAGGTTAATGAGCTTCTTCACGTTCTTGCCCGTCTTCGCCGTGATGATCGCGATCGGGACGTGGCGCATGTGCGAGAAGTGCTTGAAGACGTACTCCGACCAGTCCTCAGTCGAACGATTTGTGGAGAGATCCCACTTGTTGGTGACGAAGATGCACGGCTTGCATTCCTGATGAATCTCTGACACGAGTTGCTTGTCCACGCGGGAGATCGTCTCCATGCAGTCGAAGAACATCAGCACGACATCGGCGCGGCGGATGCTTCGTTTGGCGCGGGCCAACCCGTACCACTCGACATCATTCGCGAGACTCTTCCGTTTCCGGACGCCGGGCGTGTCGATGGCGATGAACGACTTGGCGTCCATCTGGAACCGCACGTCGATGCTGTCGCGCGTGGTGCCGGGAATCTCACTGACGATCACGCGGTCTGTTTCCGCCAGCTGATTGATGAACGTACTCTTGCCGACATTGCGTCGCCCCACGATCGCCAGCTTCAACTCGGGAACTTCATCCAAGTCTTCGCCCTGCTCCGCTTCGACATCATCGGCGGGCGGCAGGTTGCGCAGGATGACCTGGAGCAGCTCTTCCTGATTGCGGTTCCCTTTCACGCTGACCGTGATGAGTTCGATGTGTGAGTCGCCCAGTCCCATGAACGTCGGCGCTTCGCGATCGAGTTTGGGCGAGTCGCACTTGTTGATGACGATCACTTTGGGTGTGTCGATCCGCCGCAGCCGACGCGACACTTCCTGGTCGAGGGCTGTGATTCCTGCCGAGCCTTCCACCACGAACAGAATCAAATCGGCCTGTTCCATCGCGATGCGAATCTGCGTATCGACCTCATCCGTCAGCTCGCCCACATCGACGATGCCGACGCCGCCGGTGTCGATCAGCTCGAAGTAACGATCGGCGACGTGCATCAAGTACGTAACACGATCGCGTGTCACACCCGCCATCGGATCGACGACCGAGACTCGCTTGTGCGCGAGCCAGTTCATGATCGAACTCTTGCCGACATTCGGCCGGCCAACGATGGCCACTTTCGGAACGGACATGGGGATTCTTACTTCAACAGGCAGTGGGCAGTGGGCAGGAATTGGGAGCGATGTCAGTGCTGAACTCTTTCTGACTCTGGTCCCGTGACTCCTTTCCCCCAAGGCGGCAGCACCCCGTCTGCCTCAGAAGCAGCCGGGGTGGCGGGGCGATATAGTAGCCGCCGATCACTCGACACTGGAGTCACGGAGCCAAGATTGTTCGCCACTGACCTGCAACGCTTCGGCCCCAAGGCCCTGCTGAACTCGGCTCCGCTCGACCGTGCGGCGGCGGAAGCCTATTGCCGACAGCTTGCCACCGCGCACTACGAGAACTTTCCGCTGGTGTCATGGCTACTGCCGAAAGGGCTGCATCAGCACTTCTACAACGTCTATGCGTACTGCCGTTGGGCCGACGATCTGGGCGACGAAGTGGGCGATCCGGCGCTGTCACTCGAACTGCTCGCGTGGTGGCGTGGCGAGTTGGTTGGCTGCTATTCGGAACACACGCGGCATCCAGTCTTCGTCGCGTTGAAGCCGACAATCGACGAGTTCTCGATCCCACCGGAGCCGTTCCACGATTTGATCTCCGCGTTCGAGCAAGATCAAACCGTCCTTGAGTACGACACGTTCGAGCAGCTTTGCGACTACTGCCGTCGCAGCGCCGATCCCGTCGGCCGACTCGTGCTGCATCTCTGCGGCGAGCATTCCGAGCAGAACGTCCGCTGGTCTGACTCGATCTGCACCGGATTGCAACTCGCCAACTTTTGGCAGGACGTGGCGCGCGACTTTGCGATGGGGCGCATCTATCTCCCGCGCGAAGACTATGAGCGACACGGCTATCGGCGCGCAGACTTCGATGCGCGCGTCACGAATCCCGCGTTCCTCGAACTGATGCAGTTTGAGGTCTCCCGCGCTCGGACCTTCCTCAACGACGGTCTGCCGTTGATCGAACGGCTCCCCGGCCGATTGCAGGTGGACATCGACCTCTTCGCGCGAGGTGGCCTGCGAATCCTCGAACGGATCGAAGCGATCGGCTGCCGCGTCTGGGAGACTCGTCCCAAAGTCACCAAGTGGGACGCGATCAAGTTGCTCTGCGGTTCGCTCTGGCGTCGAGCGCGATCACGATCAACGCGATGATTTTCCCGTACTCGCGTTCGCCCTCAAGCTTCATTGTGCGAGAAGCCGTCACTAGAATCCCGCCGCTTGATACCGTTGGCCGCTCGGTGAGCGGTGACTCAACGAAACTCGATCTTCATCAAAAAGGAGAACTGGCATGGATCGTCGCGAATGGTTGTTCTTGGTGACTTGGGCCGCGCTGCTCGGATGTGGTTCGGGACCAACGGTGAACGGTGAGCCTCCCGTCGCGAAGGCCCCCGCCATCGCGCAGGCCGACACGAAAGGGGCTGCTGCCAATGGGGGCGCGAGCGCCGATTTTCACGTGAAGTTTGAAACGACCGCAGGCGACTTTGTCGTGAAAGTCCATCCCGATTGGGCACCGAGGGGCGCGGAGCGGTTTCGCGAATTGGTGAAGGCGGGCTTCTACGACGACACCAAGTTCTTCCGCGTCGTCCCCGACTTCATGGTGCAGTGGGGGATTAACGGCGACCCGAAAGTTCAGGCCGACTGGCGCGATGCCAAGATCAAGGACGATGTCGTCAAGAAGTCGAACAAGAAAGGCTACATGACCTTCGCGACCTCGGGAAAAGACTCACGCACCAGCCAAATCTTCATCAACTACAAAAACAACACGTCCCTCGACGACCTGGGCTTTGCGCCGTTCGCGGAAGTGGTCGATGGGATGGATGTCGTCCAGAAGATTTACAGCGGCTACGGCGAGAAGCCCAATCAAGGACAGATTCAAAGTTCGGGGAATAAGTACCTGAACGCCAGTTTCCCGAAGCTCGATGGGATCAAGAAGGCGATGGTCGTCGAACTGAAGTGACACGACGTTGAAGACGTGTTTGCGGAATTGAGTCGAGAACGGAATTGCCGGGGTGGTACTTGGCCTCCCCAGTGATGCCCCCTTGTCACCCTAGCAGAGTGACGAATAACGAATCCTCTTCGGCAAGGTAGCCCTGTCGCTCCGCGACAGGAAGCGCGTCGCGGAGTGGGTGTTCAATTGATGAATCCGCG
>JAYVOX010000247.1:0-7574 GCA_043757695.1 Schlesneria sp. | reverse complement strand
TTTCGGCGATCCGTTCGATCGACGGTTTCTCGGCTACGTAGTCACCGGGGTAGCTGTAGAGTTGGATCACGAAGAAGAGGTCTTCCATATCGCGTTCGAGCTGCCGCCGTTCGACATCAGTCAGAGACGGAATGGATTTGGTGAGCGGCACGGCGCTTGCCCCCGGTGACGCGTCCGACCGGCGGCTAGCGCCGTGCCGCTCAGAATCGACAACAGCCTCCCCCACCGAGAGCCGTTCGATGTGATGGCGTCGCAGTTCTTTGACTCGTTCGGGAACCGTACCGGTTCGCTGTTCGATGCCGTGCCGTGCCTCTTGTTCGTCGATGAGATGCCCGATCAACGCGGTGGTTCGCGACTGAACCGTTCCCGATTGGTGGTGGCCGAGATACTCCAGCTCCTTTAGCGCGAGCAGTCCTTCCGCGAAGCGATATATCCGTTCGGGCAGCGGCAAAGGTGTGTGTGGCCGCCAGTGCAGCGACTGTTCGAGGCGGCTCATCAGGTCGAGCAGTCCCGGCGTCGGATCGGTCACGTAGCGGCACTTGATCGCGGCGGGAATGATGACGGTCGGTCGGCCTGAGCGTTTGGCAGCGGACAACGCGATCGCGGCGGCTCCCTCGCGAAACGGACTGACGCGGTCGTTCGTGTGGTAGATGTCGCCTTCGGGGAAGATGACGAGCGGGCAGGAGTGTGACCGCAGAATCTCGACCGCGCGTTTGAAGGCCCCGAGGTCTGCGCTCTCGCGATCAATGCTGAAGACGCCGCTTCGCTGCATGAGGAATCGCTGGAACGGTGTCGCCGCTTGGAAGACCTGCCACGCCGCCATAACGTGGAATGGACGAGCGACCTCGTGAGCTGCGTGCCCCAGCACATAAGAGTCGTAGTGAAACGAATGGTTCGGCGTGACGAGGACACCCGCTCCCGAAGCAACGGCCGCTCGCAGGTGCTCCAGTCCATGCAGGTCCACCTGTTGGATGTCGGCCTTGTTCCGCATTTCCCGCCGGATCATCGGGAACCAAGCACGAGCGAACCACGGCGTCATCCGTGGCTCCCACGACTGTGGCGGCATGGCAAATGGCTGGCGGTTCATGAGGAGCCTCGCGAAATGAAAGTGACCCGGACACTCCTCGCGTCCGGGTCACTGGTCTCTCGGTGCCGGATCGCCATGAGTCAAATACTCATGGCGGCTTGGCGATCGCGAGATCGCGCGCGGCGGTTTACTTTTTCTCGGCCTCGGGTTTGGCTTCGGCCTTCTTTTCAACACGCCCCCACATGGCACCGCCGACATCGCCGTGTTGCCACGTGCCGACGTAGCGATCGCCGTGGAAGAGGACGCGAGCAGAGAACGTACCGATGCCGGGAATCGTGAAGTCGTCGAGTGTCATCACCGGCGTGTCACCCGCCCACAGGACTTTGATTGCGATGGGCAGGTCCACCATCTGCTCGCCGATCTTCGCCTTGTATGTAATCAGCCACGTGTCGCCCTGCAGCTTCTTCACGCTGGCGATCTGATACTTGTCACCCGCCTTGCCGTCTTTGCCGTCGGTCGAGAACGACCCGACGAGCGACGCTCCCGTGAGCTTCTCGGCGAAAGCTTGTTCGAGCGCGGCCTGATCGGGCTTGGCGGCTTTCACCGAATCAGCGGCCACGAGCGGCGAGACCAGTCCGATGATGAGAGTGAGCGATAGTAGATGACGCATGAACCGGACTCCTGTGAGGGTGGTGAGATTTCGTTTATACCCCGCGCGGCCAAAGCTGAGACACTGGCGAGCCGCCTGCCGTCAGGCTGCGGGTTCTTGATCGCCGCAGGAAACCCGCGGCCTCACGGCACACGGCTCGCTTAAAACATCTCACTCTTGGCCGTGCGAGGTTTAGCCACGTGTGAATACATGAGACATCTCCAAGTTTAGCCCCACGCCAACGGCGTGGGAGCGGATGCGGCGAACCGTTGATCGCACGCACGCCGTTGCGGCTAAGCGTCTCACTCGGATCCGCACGGGGCGAAGACGAAACCGTAGTTGAATTACTCATGCTGCAAAACGTAGAGGGCACTGTCAGCACGGAGGTTGGCAGACCAGGCTCCCGTGACCGCGCGGCCGTGGATGATCGGGGTCTCCTTCACAATCCGAATCTGCATGTTGCGACAGAGGTCTCGGAAGTCGAGCATCGACAAAAAGTGCAGGTTCGGCGTGTTGTACCAGTCATACGGCAGCGAGCCGGTGATCGGCGTGCGGCCTTGCAGCAGAATTTGGACTCGCACCCGCCAGTGCCCGTAGTTGGGAACGAGGACCACGGCCTGACGGGCGACGCGCAGCATCCGTTGCAACAGTTCCTTCGGGTGCCGCACCTGTTGCAGCGTCTGGCTGAGAACGGCGTAGTCGAAGGAGTTCTCGGGAACTTCGTCCAATCCCTCATCGAGGTCGGCCTGAATGACGGGCATCCCCTTCGAGATCGATTCGATCACTCCGGCATGATCCAGTTCGATCCCTTGGACGGAGCAATCACCTTCGTCACGCAAGCGACACAGCAGGCGACCGTCTCCACAACCGAGGTCGAGGACGCGGCTCCCCTTGCCGATCTGGTCCATGATGAGTCGATCGGTCAGAGCGGTGGTGGTGTCGGGAAGGTGATAGCGAGGCATGAGGAAGGGGTCAGGAATCAGAGGGCAGGAATCAGGAAACACGGGCCGATACGAGCCGTGCGGTTCGTGGCCAGTCTTGTGGGTGGGGACTATGATGCGCCAGCGTAACTGTGGCAAGTTTGAAGAGGCCCGGGACCAAGTCCGCTTGGCTCCGCGTCCATCCCAAACACCTGACCACGTTTGACCCCTGACCTCTGCCTCCTGACACCTGATTCCCCCCACCATGCTCATCCGCGTAGGCCACAGCCCTGATCCCGACGATGCCTTCATGTTTCATGCCTTGGCGAACAACAAGATTCCCACGGGCGACTACCAGTTCACTCACACGCTGCAAGACATTCAAACGCTGAACGACCGCGCTCTGAAGGGCGAGTTGGAACTGACCGCCGTCAGCCTGCACGGCTATGCCTACATGACCGACAAGTACGCGCTGTGCGCGTGCGGGTGCAGCATGGGAGACAACTACGGCCCGATGATCGTGGCCCGTGAGCCGGGAAGCCTGAACGATTTTCGGGGCAAGACGATCGCCATTCCGGGCAAACTGACGACTGCGTTCTTGGCGCTGCGGCTCGCGCTGGGTGACGACTTCACGCCCGTCTTCTATCCGTTCGACGAGATCCTCGCCGTGACGAAGGCGGGCAAGGTCGATGCCGGTCTCATCATTCACGAGGGGCAGCTCACCTATCAGAACGACGGGCTGCATCTGATCACGGACCTCGGCAAGTGGTGGATGGAAGTCACCGGGTTGCCTTTGCCGCTGGGAGGCAATGCGATCCGACGCGACCTTGGCCGCAAGGTGATGGAGGAAGTGACGGTGCTGCTCAAGCAGAGCATTCAGTACGCACTCGATCACCGCGCCGAAGCACTCGCTTACGCGCTTCAATTCGGCCGCGACTTGGATCGCAGTCAGGCCGACAAGTTCGTCGGAATGTATGTGAACGCCTGGACGCTCGACTTCGGCGCACGAGGCCGCGAAGCGGTCGCTCTCCTGCTGAAGCGAGCCTACGACGCCAAGATCATCCCGCAGCCAGTCGATATCGAATTCATCGGCTGATCAGTCCAATGTGACTCGTAGGATGGGCACCTTGCCCGTCCGTCTTCGCTTCACCGCTCTCCATTTCCAACCACCACGGACGGGCAAGAGTGCCCATCCTCCAAATCAAGGAACCTGTTGCGATGTCGTCTGCTGAGTACTTGAAGAGCATGTTCGGCCTGGATGGATTGACGGCTGTTGTGGTGGGTGGGACCGGGACGCTGGGTGGCTCGTTTTGCGAGGCGTTGGCAGGCGCTGGGGCACACGTGCTGGTTGTCGGTCGCAACGATGAGCATGGTGCGGCGCGAGTCGCCTCGATCACGGATCGCGGTGGTTCGGCGGAGTACTTCAAGTGCGAGGCGACTTCGCGGGAGGACCTTGACGCGCTGGTGGCACATCTCAAGGCGAGCAACCGCGAGGCGAACGTCCTGATCAACGGTGCGGGTGTGAACTCGCCAACGCCGTTCCTCGATATCGGTGAGGAAGAGTGGGAACGCATCCTGAACGTGAACCTGCGTGGTGTGCGACTCGCCTGTCAGGTTGTTGGCAAGTACATGCTGGAGCGCGGGACGAAGGGTTCGATCATCAACATCGCGTCGGTCAGTGCCGGGCCACCGCTGTCGCGCGTCTTCACGTACTCACTCTCGAAAGCGGCGGTCTTGAGTCTGACGCAGAACCTCGCGCGGGAATGGGGCACGCAGGGGATTCGCGTCAACGCTCTCTCACCCGGCTTCTTCCCGGCCGAACAAAACAAAAACGTTCTCACGCCGGATCGCGTGGAGAACATCCTGCGTCACACCCCGATGGCGCGGTTCGGATCGCCGGAAGAACTCGCGGGTGGCATTCTGTTGTTGGCCTCGCCCACAGCGGGGAGCTTCCTCACCGGCCACAACCTGCTGATCGACGGCGGCTTCACCGCGATGACGATCTGACGGGGGTTGAGGGTGGATGGTTGAGCGTTGAAGGAAAGAGAGTGCGATGACGCCCGTGGGTGCTTCGGAACGACTGCCGTTGTTTGTGTTCGGGACGCTGCGTCGCGGGCACGAGAACCATCATTACCTCGACGGCCACTACGACGAGATGCTCGCCGCGAGTTTGCACGGTTACGCGAGGCTGCACTCGCTGATGATTGCTCCGCAGGAGAGCGGTCTTGTCGAGGGAGAGCTGTTCTATTTGAAGCTCAATCAGTACGACACGACGCTCGCGGGCTGTGACGATCTGGAAGAGATTCCACCGGGACAGCTCATCGGTCACGAGTACGAGCGGCGGCGAGTCACCGTCGTCACGAGTGCGGGCGATGTCGTCGCGTGGGCCTATGTTCAGCCCGCTGTTGTTTCGACGTGACGGGTTCTTGTGCCGCGTGCTGTTCCGTCACTGCGGCCCCTCGCTCAAGCGTCGGGATGCTGAGCGATTGTCAACACGCAGACAACACCCCGCGATGAACCAACCGGCGGCCGCTCCCGCGCAGACATCGCTGGGGAAGTGAGCCAAGTGTTGGATGCGGTGCATCCCCACGAGAAACGCCAGCGTGGCGAACAACCATCGTCCTCGCGGATACCACGTGGCGAGAAGTACCGCCAAGCCAACGACGGTCGCGGTGTGCCCTGACGGGAAGCTCTGATGGCCGCTATCCGAATCAAAATGCCGCCATCCTAAGAACGTATTCCAGACAGTTCCGTCAGCGAGATCCGAGACTCGCGGGCGAGTCCTCTGTACGAGCAACTTGATGCCGTTTACCAGCATTCCGCCCCCCAATGCGGCTCCAATCGCCCAGCCGATGCGGCAACGTTTTTCGGGATCAAGCAGTGCTACCGCAATCAACACGAACGCCACTCCGAAGAAGTGTCCGAACGGTTCGGCGCGGTCCAGCAGTTCTACAATCAGCCCCGGACAACGAGCCGTCTTGAAGTACAGAGCGACGGGAATGTCGAGACTCAATGCCCCCGCGGCCGCCACCAGAAACAGGACTGAAACTCGAAACGACGGCAATTCATTGGCTGGCAGTATTGGAGGTCGTTCGTCAAAGAGGGGCATCGTGAAAATCAGACCTTCGAGAAGAATGCGGCAGCATCCGAAAGCAAGGCGGGAGCGTAGTGGCAATCCCCAGAGTCGAGAAGCTCTGGTCGCACTCCTGTCGAGCATGTCAGCGTTCCTCAAAAACTGAGTGCGGGCAGGACACAATCCAGCAGTGGCGTGGCTCTTCCCGATGGACGCCGATCGTCTGCATTGTCCCCTGCTGATTGCAGGGACCAGTATCGACGGACTCGGGAACTGATGAAATCGTGGACGAGCGTTTCTAAGCGACAATTAGGCGAGCGGCAGAAGTTGTCATATCGCGATGTAGGATGGGCACTCTTGCCCGTCCGGACTACTGACTTCAAGCCGGGACGGGCAAGAGTGCCCATCCTACAGGGACATTTCTTCTTGCCGCTCGCCTTAACGAAGACGCTGCCAACACTTCTCGCCACCGAGGAGGACTCGATGATTCCCTCGTTGCGAATAGCCTACGAATTTCTTGCTGTGCAAAAACGTGGGACCACCGGCAGGGATGCGTCTGCAAGGAACAGGCCTCGCACAGAGCCTAGCTTGAGTCGTTTCACCGTCTGGGCAAGTTGGGCAGGTCACCTCGACGAGAACTCAATCCGTTTTGCGCGACGCTCACATGTACTCGTCGTCGTCCAGCAGATCGTTTTCGGTGATGACCCGATGGCCCGCGTTGTTGAGGACGCTCAGGGCACCATCGACGTTATCGACGAACATCGCGACTGCGCCGTGGCCGCGACGGCGGTAGAGCAGTGGGTAAGCGTGATGAATGTTGATTTCGGCGTTCACCAGCGTCTTGCAGACCTCGTGGAACGGCTTGTCGCCATCGGGCAGTTCGACGCCGACGACATCGCTCTCGCTGTAGAGGAAACCGGAGAGTTCGAGTTTCTCGCGAGCGCGGTCGGCGTTGTTGAACATCAACCGGACCATCGCAAAATCGACGGAATCGACGATGCTCATCGCGAGAACTCGCGTGTCGAGTGACTCGACCTGCCGCATGAGATCGCTCAGCTTGCCAACTCGATTTTCGAGGAAGACGCAAAACTGACGGAGGCAGGGCCAGTCACGACTGTGCATCGTTTCGGTCTCGGTGTATTCGCTGTCACTGAAGCTGCTCGACATGAATCTGCGTGACTCCTTACTACCGCAGGCACCGCGTGGATCGAGGCGACGACTCGTCTACCTCGGATCCGACAATTGTGGTAGCACTCTAAGCCAAGCTGCCAAAACGGTCAATTCGCGTCTGCGACCATGATGAACGCGACGTTCGGCGCAGGTTCCGAGCCTGTTCGGCGCAGGTCTCCTGACCTCGCCGAAACGCCCGACCGAACGTCTCCGCTTCACTTCAAACCTCCGAAGTCCCCACAGACTTCGGAGGTTTTGAGACAGCCTTCCGTCGCCCGCTTCAAGTCTTGACTGCCCACTCCCCCACTCCCCCACTCCCCCACTGCCGTGAGCCTCCCTGTGATCCAGACCTTTCTCTTCGACATGGGCAACGTCCTCGTCTCGTTCTGTCATGACCGGATGTGTCGGCAGATGGGGGAACTGTGTGGGCGGAGCGGTCCCGACGTAAGGCGACTGCTCATCGACAGTGGCTTGCAGTGGGACTTCGAGCGCGGGCACGTGACTCCCGTCGAGTTCCAGTCGCGGTTTGAAGAGGCGGTCGGAATGACGCTCGACACTCGTCAACTGGCCGTCGCGTCCGCCGACATCTTCACTCCGAATGAGTCTCTGCAACCGATCCTCGCTCAACTGAAGGCGCGCGGGCACCGACTCGTCTTGCTGTCGAACACGACGATCTGGCACTTCGAGTTCGTGCGGGAACGGTTCGACGTGTTGCAGCCGTTCGACGACTTCGTG
>JAYVOX010000246.1:0-2084 GCA_043757695.1 Schlesneria sp. | reverse complement strand
GAGAACCAACACAAACTGATCCAAGAACTCGATGTGGCCCTCTCGGCACTGGTCCTCGATTTGGAACGCTGCAAGCTGCTCGACAAGACGTTGATCGTGGTCGCGACAGAGTTCGGTCGCCCGGCGTCGTTCGATGGTGGTGGTGGACGTGGGCATCACGGCAAATGCTTCAGCGTCGCGCTGGCGGGAGGCGGTCTGAAGAACGGAGTCACCATCGGTGAGACCGACGAACTGGCGATGAAGATTGTCTCACGCCCGGTGTCGGTCCCCGATCTCCATGCAACGATCTATGCCACGCTCGGCATCGACACGAAAACGCATCTCTATGCCGGAGACCGCCCCGTCCCGATCACCGACGGCGGCGAACCAATTCGCGAACTGTTTGTGTAGTCCGGTCGCAGCGCCGAAGGGACTTCGTACTCCAAGTCAATAGTTTCTATGGCTGCACTGGATCGACAAGGCGTGTTGTTCTGGAACGGAGCCTGAGTCTTCCAGTGATCATCTTCATCCGTGCTCCGGCTTTGAATCCGTGCGGTCTCTGCTCTTTGAACAGATTGAATCGCACGGATGGCAGGGCCGGAGCACGGATAAAAACAGATGCAGGAAGGAAGGAGCAGCCGCTGTCTCCTCAAGGCCGCAAGTGGCCCGTCACCAATCGCAGGGCTGGATTGCTGCGAAGCGACCTTGATCGCTGATCGCGAGCCAGATGCCAATGTGACTCAGCCCATCAGGCCGCTCAACGCGCCCGTGCTGTCGCCGAGGAATGGCACCTTCACGTCCATCCGCTCCAGCATCGACAGCCACAGGTTGCTGATCGGCGTCTCTTTGGCGAAGCGGAGATGACGACCTGATTGAATGGTGCCGCCTCCCTTGCCTGCGAGCAGCACGGGCAAGTCATCGTGGTTGTGGGCGTTGCCGTCTGAGTTCGCGCTGCCGTAGGCGATCAGGCAGTTGTCGAGCAACGTGCCGTCACCCTCGGGGATCGCCTTCAGTTTCTGAAGCAGGTACGCGAGTTGGCTCACGTGGAACTTGTTGATGTCCCGAATCTTCGCCTTCTTCTTCGCGTCGTTGCCGTGGTGCGAAAGTTCGTGATGACCTTCAGGGACACCGATCGACGGATACGCCTTGTTGCTCCCTTCGTTCGTCAGCACAAACGAGCAGACCCGCGTCATGTCGGTCTGGAACGCCAGCACCATCAGGTCGCACATCAGACGGACATGCTCTTGGAAATCGCCGGGAATTCCCGCTGGCACAGCGAAGTCGGGCGTCTTCACTTCGGGGAGCGATGCGGCGCGCGCAATGCGCTGCTCGATGTCGCGGATCGAGCTGAAGTATTCGTCGAGCTTCCGTTGATCGTTCTTCCCGAGCTTACCGGTCAGGTCGCGCGTGTCCTCGCGCACGAAGTCGAGCACGCTTTGACGCAGCTTGTCGCGCTTCGCTCGATCGGCACCGGCTCCCGCGCCGAAGAGCCGCTCGAAGACCAACTTCGGATTCACCTCTTTGGGAAGAGGTTGAGTCGCCGATCGCCACGCCATCGTTGAGGAATAAACGCACGAGTAGCCCGAGTCGCAGTTGCCCGCCATTGCTCCCGCTTCACAGCCGATCTCCAGCGACGCCAGCCGCGTCTGATCGCCGATGCGCGACGCGGCCACCTGATCGACCGACACGCCATTGCGAATGTCCGTTCCATCCGTCTTCACCGGGTGAGCACCGGTCAGGAACGACGCCAACGCGCGCGCATGATCTCCGCCCCCGTCACCATGTGGCCGAGCACCATCCGCAGTGAGACCAGTCAACACGAGGATGTCTTCTTTGACGGCCGCCAACGGCTCCAGAATCGGTGTCAATTCAAAGCCGGTCCCTTCGGTCGCGGGAGTCCAGTCGGCCATGTTCTTGCCGTTGGGAACGTACAGGAAAGCCATCCGGTTCGGCGCGGTCTTCGTCGGCGCAGCGTCCGCCGCCCACGAAGCCATCGGCCCCATCACTTCCAACCACGGCAACGCGATGGCGGTACTCAGGCCCTGCAACACAGTCCGTCGAGAAACGTGGCGATTCTTCATTTGGAATTCCCGTGGCTGATTCAA
>JAYVOX010000245.1:0-7622 GCA_043757695.1 Schlesneria sp. | reverse complement strand
GGACGACGAGCACTCGACCACGTCAGCTTTCAAGTGATGCCGCAAACGCTGCACGGCTTCGTCGGACCGAACGGCGCGGGAAAGACGACCTCGCTCAAGATCATCTGCACGCTGCTTCGCCCGCAGTTCGGTGTCGTCAAAGTCTTCGGCCACGATGTGGTCGATGAGCAAAAGCTCGTCCGCCGCAAGATCGGCTTCATGCCCGATCACTTCAGCACCTACCGCCAGATGACCGTGTACGAGTACCTCGATTTCTTCGCCGCCGCGTACGGATTGTCGTTCGCTCAACGGACCCGCGTCATTGATGAAGTCCTCGCGTTGACCGACATGGACGGCCGGAAGAACGATCTCATCAGCGGCCTCTCGCGCGGGATGCAGCAGCGTACGAGTCTCGCTCGCGTCCTCGTCAACGACCCCGATCTCCTGCTCTTGGACGAACCCGCTTCGGGCCTCGACCCACGGGCGCGCATCGAGTTGATGGAAATCCTGAAGGCCCTCCGCAGCATGGGCAAGACGATCTTCATCAGCTCGCACATTCTCAGCGAGTTAGCCGAGCTGTGCGATGCCGTGACGATCATCGACCGAGGCAAGGTCAAGTACACCGGTACGATGTCGGGGCTGCTCCTCACGAGCGAAGAGCATCCCGCCTTCCGCCTGACTGTGGCGGGCGAAGAAGCGGCCAACACCGACTGGAGCGAACCACTTCGCGGGCTGACGGGAGTCCTCAAAGTCGATCCCGTCGAAGGTCGCCCCGAGTACCGGATCGAGTTCGACGAACTACAACTCGACACCAACCGGCTGCTGCAAGCGATCATCGGCCTCAACATCCCGATCGCCGCGTTTGCCGAAGACCGCCGCCATTTGAACGACGCCTTCATGGACCTGACGGAGCGCGGAGTGAAGTGAAGTGGCCGGAGTTCGCAGACCGGAAGAACCGTAGGATGGACGCCTCGTCCGTCCGTTTCCAGTTGAGTTTCGCTCGGACGAGGCGTCCAAGCTACGTTTTTCAACGGACTGTTCGGTGCAATGCTCCGCAACCCGAGTCCATTCCTGCACCCCTCCCCACGGCAGTAAAAAAGTTCAGTCAATCGAAACCACGACCCGCTTCCTGACTCCTGACTCCCCCCATGTACTACGGTCTCCTCGCTCTGCTCACTCGCTCGCTGCGGCAGGATGCTCGCCAGACGCGGAACCACGTCTTTCGATTGGCGTTCGTGGCGTTCATCTATTTGGCGTTGCTGGCGGCGACCGTGACGAGCGGCCTGTTCGGTGCGCCGGGGCTGAAGTTTTTTGAGACCATTGCCTGGCTGAACATGTTCTTCATTTCGTGTGCGGGAGTCGGCTACTTCTCATCGGCGATCACGGAAGAGAAGGAAGAGGAAACGATCGGGTTGCTGCAAATGGCGGGACTCAATCCGCTCGGCATCCTGCTCGGCAAATCGACCAGTCGGCTGATTCAAGCCACCATGTTGTTGGTCGTGCAATTCCCGTTCTCACTGTTGGCGGTGACGCTCGGTGGCGTGACGCCGTATCAAATCGTGGCGGCTTACGTGGCGTTGCTCGCGTACATGATCCTGCTCGCCAATGTGGCTCTGCTGTGGTCCACGATCTGCCAGCGCGGGGGAGCAGCAGCGGGGATGACCACGCTCGTGTTCGTGATCTATTTCATCATGCCTTGGTTCACCCACGGACTGAGCGACGATCTCATCGACAAGGGTTGGAGCAAGTCACAAGGGTTCACGGGGACTGCCTTGGAGACGCTGGACTGGCTGACTCAATCGTCCATCCTTGATCGCTTAACCGCGACCACTCAGACGGGATTCAAGGATGCGATCCTCAGCTATCAAGTCCTCACGAACTCCATCGGCGGTGCGTTGTGCTTCCTGCTGTCGTGGTTGCTGTTCAACGCGTTCACGCAGAGCGAGACATCTCAAGGGGTCACGCGCGGCGTGGTGGTGAAATCGACGAGCCGGGTCGCGTTCCTCAGCCCCGGCCGCTGCTGGTCGCTGCCGCTCGTCTGGAAGGACTTTCAGTTTTTGGGAGGCGGCTATTCGCTAGGCGTGGTGAAGCTGATCGGCTACGTGGCGCTGCACGGCTTGATCGTCTACATGTTTACTTGGGATGGCTTCGCGGTGAAGAGCATCCAATGGACGGTGGTCAGTCAGATTTACTGTAGCTGCATGGTGTGTGCGGTCGGCATCGAAGCCTGCATCTCGGCCTCGCGCATCTTTCACGACGAAGTGCGCCTGCAAACTCTGTCGTCCCTGTTGATGCTGCCACGCACGGTGGCTTATCTCGGGTACTCGAAAGCGGTCGGCTGCCTAATGGGGCTGCTGCCCGCGCTGCTGTGTCTGGCGCTGGGCAGCCTGCTGCTTCCCGAAGCCTCTTGGGAAGCAGCGTCGAAGTTCGTGATCGAGCCGTTCGTGTGGGGCATCGTGTTGACGGCGGTGATCTTCCTGCACCTGATCGCCCTACTCAGCCTGTTCGTGAAGTGGGGCGCGTTGCCGTTGTCGATCATGCTGATGGGACCGATCTCCTCGTGCTGCCCCGTCGGCCAGTTGCTCTTTTTCGTTGCCGGGCCGCAGGGGATGCGTGAGAACTTCGGCCTGCTCGCCGCCACCGCCACCATTTGGATTTTGAT
This sequence comes from Schlesneria sp., assembly GCA_043757695.1. Classification (GTDB taxonomy): domain Bacteria; phylum Planctomycetota; class Planctomycetia; order Planctomycetales; family Planctomycetaceae; genus Schlesneria. The sequence goes on along the minus strand of JAYVOX010000245.1, from coordinate 4,981 downwards.
GGGACTCGTCTGCTTCGTCTTCCAAATGATGATCGCCGCCCGCTTGCAGGAATTGGCGAGCAAGTAGCCAGCGAGCATTCCAATTCGGTGGGAAGGAGAGTCATGGAATGACTCGCCGACGTAGCTCAGTCATTCCATGACTGAGATTCTTCACTCAGACGAGAGGTGAGGAGGAACGAATGCTCCCGGCCTGTGCCACTGTCCCGTTGATGGAGCGACGGGACTACAGTAAGGCGAGCGGCAAGAACGGATTTACCCGTAGGATGGACGCCTCGTCCGTCCGAGTCGCCGCTGGTAGTGACGGACGGACGAGGCGTCCATCCTACGACTGGGTATGCCAATACATGCCGCTCGCCTAAGCCGACCGGCCAGTGAGTTGCGACCCGTCGTCCGGACCACGGTCAATCCTCTCCTGCCGCTCGCCTCACGATGAAGTGCGGCTCATGCGGCGAGTTCGTAGTTCTCGTTCGGTTCAGTTCATCGGTGTCGGTCGATATGCTCCCCCCCACGTTGCTGCAGATCGTGGTCGCTCGCCGTGAAGGTGAGCTCCAAGATGAGTGGCTAGTCGGCCGAGATGAACACCGAAAAGAAGGAGCAGTCTGATGCGGATGGCTTGGGCGAGCAGAGTGTGTTGTTGGGCGTTGGTCGGAGCGGCACTGGTCGCGCTGACCGGGAGCGAGGCGCGGGCCGATGTGAAGTTGCCGAACATTTTCGGCAATCACATGGTCTTGCAGCAGGGACAGAAGAACAAAGTGTGGGGACTCGCCGAGGCGGGCGAAGCGGTCACAGTCACCATCGACAAGCAGTCGCATCAGGCGACGGCCGGTGCGAACGGCCAGTGGCACGTGATGCTCGACCCGCTCGCGGTCGGTGGTCCTTACGCGATGAGCGTGAAGGGGAAGAACGAGGTTAAGTTCGACGACATCCTCGTCGGTGAAGTCTGGATCTGTTCGGGTCAGTCGAACATGCAGTGGTCGGTCAACAACTCGACCGATGCCGATTTGGAAAAGGCCGCTGCGAAGTTCCCGAAGATTCGCATGATCAACTTCCCGCAGGTCGGGGTACAGGAGCCAATCTGGACGCACAACGATCGCCAGTGGCAAGTCTGCACGCCCGAAACGGTCGGCGGCTTTTCGGCCGTCGGTTACTTCTTCGGTCGGCAACTTCATCAGACGCTCGATGTCCCTGTCGGCATGATCAACAACGCTTGGGGCGGCAGTGCCTGCGAAGCGTGGATCGCGCGCGAAACACTCGCGGCCGATGAGAAGTACAAGCCGCTGATCGACCGCTGGGTTGACATGGAAAAATCGGTCGCCGAGCTGTCGGCCAAGACCGCTCCGACCGACGATGAGAAGAAAGCACTCGGCGGACTGAATGGTCAGATGCGCGGCAACGCACGACCGGGCAACATCTACAACGGTGTCCTCAAGTCGCATCTCGGTTACGGCATCAAGGGAGCGATCTGGTATCAGGGCGAATCGAATGCCAGCCGGGCCTATCAGTACCGCGACCTCTTTCCGCTGATGATCGACAGTTGGCGCAAGGAGTGGGGTCAGGGCGACTTCCCGTTCTATTGGGTGCAGCTCGCCGACTTCATGGCTGAGAAGGCGGAACCGGCCGACAGTGCTTGGGCCGAGCTGCGTGAAGCCCAGACGATGACGATGACGCGTCTCCCCAAGACTGGTGAAGCAGTCATCATCGACATCGGTGAAGGGAAGGACATTCACCCGAAAAACAAAGTCGATGTGGGACGACGACTCGCGCGTTGGGCGCTCGTCAACGATTACGGAGTTCCGGGGATCGCGCCACGCAGTCCGCTCTACAAGTCGCTAGAGAAGCAAGCAGGCAAGATTGCGCTCACGTTTGAACATGCCACCGGTGGCTGGCGACCGTTTGATGTGAACGAACCGCGCGGCTTCACGATCGCCGGAGAGGACAAGAAATTTGTGAACGCTCAGGCCAAGGTACTGCCCAGCGGTCTGATCGAAGTTTGGTCCGATGCCGTCAAGGAGCCGGTCTCCGTGCGCTATGCCTGGGCCGACAACCCGATCTGCAACATGTTCAGCGCGGCCGGTCTGCCGCTGACTCCGTTCCGCACGGACGACTGGCCGGGCGTGACGATCAACAACAAGTGAGTCGATGATTGAGGCTGATCCTCTGACCGGTTCCGTTCGGCGCGGGTCTCCCGACCTCTGTTCTGCATGGGTCTCTTGACCCTGCTCGGCGCGGGTCTCCTGACCCCGCCGAAACGCCCGACCGCAGGTCTCCTCTTCGAGACGCTCAAAACGAAGCAGCCCGGTCTGTCCCACAGACCGGGCTGCTGTTGTTTGAACGAACGAGATCAATCAACCCGTCACTTGCTCGCAGCGGCCTTGGGAGTGAGGGCCGTCTTCACTTCTTGCACCGACGTGTTGCGGCTCACGACGACACCTTCGGCATTGACGAGGAACATTGTCGGCAGCGAGATCACTCCGTAGCCGATGGCCATCGGGCTGCTCAGTCCGCCGGGCTGATACAACTGCGGCCACGTCATCTTGTGTTGAGTGAGGTATGGTTTGACGGCGGCTTTGTTCATGTCGAGGCAGACTCCGACGATCTCGAACCCCTTGGACTTGTTCGCTTGATAGAGCGCTCTCAGGTCCGGCAGGTCGTCTTCGCAGACCTTGTATTCGCTGGACCAGTAGACGACGAGCACGTTCTTGCCGCGCAGGCTGCGCATGTCGATCGTCCCGCCGTCCAAGCCCGGTCCCGTCAAAACGAGTGGCTTGCCGTTGAGGTCGAGTCGGCGCAAGGCTCCCAGCGCGCGTTGCCCCGCGTCGGTCTTGGGCTTCTCTTTGACAAGTCGTTGATACCACTCGGTCGCTTCCTTGCTGCGGGCACTCAGCTCTTCATGATGCGCCAGCAAGAGCATCGCGTCGGAGGAGTCTTCCGAGTCGTGGTACTCGGTGATGAAGTCTTCCAGCCCCTTGATCCATTCCTTCTGCACATCAGCCGCCTTGTCCTTTTCTTTCTCAGCGTCCTGCAAGCCGACGTAGTACTGGGCTTGAATCCGGCGATAGACGACATACGGCACCAGCGGCGACTTGGGCGAGCTACGACGCCAGTCTTGCTCCATGGCTTTGAGGTCGGCCGCCCCTTCGGGATAGGTGCCGATCTGTGCGGCGAGAGCGAAGCCGTCCACGAGTTGCTTGGTCAGGAGCAGTTTTTCATCGTCGGTCTCAGCCAACTTAATGGCTCGATTGAGCAGCTCGCCACGTCGTGCCATCAGAGCTTTCACGGCGGCGCGATCGGCGTTCGGTTGCATCAGACCTTGCTCGATCTTGACCAGCTCCCCGAGCAGTTTTTCGACCTCGGGGGATGCGCCGCCTCCCGCTGGTCCCGCCGAGTTGCCCGCTGCCATGAGTGGCTGCATCAGGACACCGCCTGCGGTGACCATCGATCCGTCCACACTTTCGATCGGTTGCGGAACCTGCGTCAGTTTCCACACCTCACCGATGCGAATCATCTCGCCAACTTGGACCGCTGCGAACTTGCCTTGAGTCTCGACGATGGCGACCGCGTTTTCGTAAACGAGTAGATCGGCTGTCGCCTTCTCGTCGTCGGCGGGAATGAGACTGGGGGTCGAGGCATCGAACCGCGCCCACTTGGTCTGGCCGGAGAGGGCTTTGCTTTTGGAGAGAATCGCACGCGACTTTTTCCCCGCGTCGGCCGAAGACTCCAGCAGCTTCGTGGCCATCGCCGGATTGAGTCCCAGTGCTTTGAGGTCTTCGGCAGTAATCATGACCGATTGCAAGGCCGCGTCGTCGCCAGTGACCATCGCGCGAATGGCCTCTTGCGACGCTTCGGCAGCCGACAGGATGCGCCACGTGTCGATGTGACCATCTTCGTTCTGGTCGATCCCCCAGCGCGAGCCTCCCAGATTCAACCAGCGCGCCTGATCAACCTTTTCGTTGTCGTTGGTGTCGATGTCGCGATAGACCTCGATCCCATGATTGAAGTACCGCCATTGATCGAGCTTCCCGTCACCATCCGTGTCGAGAAACTTCCGCAGGATTTGACCGGACGACCCGAGGACCACCCAACCGGAAGCCTTCCCTTTGCGATCGAGTTCCACCTTGCACTTGGCGTACTCATCGGGCTTGGGTGTCTCGAACTCGACATCCTTTTGCTTGGGGACAAACGCCATTGTCTCCTTCACGGAAGGGGGCGGTGCGGCTGCGGTCGTGTTCGCCACGCCGATCACACCCCAGACCACGATCCATCCCCAAGTCCGTCGTGTTTGCCAGTTCATACCGTCGCTCCGTTCGACCTTCATCGTCTCAATCCTTGTCGTCCACTGACGCTGTGAACTGCTTGTAGAACGAGGCCTCGCGCCGAGCGTGGATCGCCCGAGATCATCAAGGATCGGCAGTTCGTGCCGGATTCTAGGTAACGACTCCAAACAGGTCACGACCAGTTTGGACGCGTAGAAAAACGAAGCCGGTGGCAAGGTAGCCCTGTCGCTCCGCGACAGGAAGCGGGGTCAGCAGAGAGGGCCTCGGATCGCAAACCAGCTTGACTCATCGTTCGGCTTGCCATCAACATCGACTCCGCAACTCGCTTCCTGTCGCGGAGCGACAGGGCTACCTTGCGGAGCAGACTTCGCTGGCTTGTGACGGTGTTGCGGGACCACTCTTGAGCGACGGCATCCACGCCTCGACGTGCCTTCTCAACCGGTAATCCGCGCTCGGGCGAGTGAGGTTGCCGCCGAGCCATTCCAATTCGTTGCGATTGCTTGTCCGGGCTGACAGTCGGCGGCTAGACTCTCGCTCCGCTGGCCGCTGGGCCGGACTGGCTTCATGATTCTGGAAGGGACCGCGTTTGATGAACGACTCGCTCTGCATTGAGGTTGGTACGACGAACTGGCACGAACTGGCAGACCGAGTTCTCGATGGTCACGAACTGACAGCAGACGAAGGATTGTCGATCCTCCAATCGAGCG
>JAYVOX010000244.1:0-2091 GCA_043757695.1 Schlesneria sp. | reverse complement strand
CAGTGCATCGCGGGTGTCGTCGTCAACGCGAAGCCCAACGTGGCCCGCGAACAGTTCGATCGGTTGAAGGCGATCCTCACCAATTGCGTGCGACTCGGGCCTTCCACGCAGAATCACGATCAGGTCGAGGACTTCCCCGCGCACCTGCGCGGCCGCGTCGCTCACGTCCAGCAACTGAACCGCCCGCGCGGTGACAAACTGCTGGCCCTCTACAACCGCATCGACTGGCGACGATGAGGTTCCAACGTGATTGAGCTGATGAATTTCCTGATGCCGACGCGATTGCTTCAGCCGCTGCTGAAACCGATCGTCCGGCTGTTTCTCGGGTTCATCGCCATTCCGATTTTTCGGCTGTTCGTGCGCCGCGTCGTCAAGGTGCAAGACCTGGATGAGGAACTTGAAACGGACCTCGAACAGTGGTTTCGCGGGGCACTGCTGCTGTTGCTGGCCACCAAAAATATGGAGTCGCTCGTCTTCGGCTGGGTGAGTCAGGAAGTACTGGGCGAGCGGAGCTTGCTGTTCATGGCGGGACGCCTGTTGCTGGCCATCGGGGTGATCGAGGGGATGCCGGATCAGTCGCTGTTTGCCCTGATCTATCCCGGTCCACAACCGCCGAAGTTCGAACGCGGCCGGCTGATCTGGAGCCTGCTCCGGTACATCCCCAAGCTGCTCAAAGGAGTGGTCTGCCAGCACCTCAATCGCTCCTCACCGGTCTTCGCGATTCTCGCCGTCATTGAACCGGATGAAGTCGGTTGGGTCTGCTATGGAATGGCGATCGGGCAATACCTGTTGATTGGGCTGGTGGCATCGAAGGACAAGGCGCTGAATGTCCTCCAAAAATTTGATGAGGCCGTTGAAGTGCAACGTCTCCAACTGGAAGCCGAACTCCAACTCCACGCTGTCGCACGCCAAACCGCTGCCGCCAAGTTGCACGAACACGAACATCACGGTGGGATGTGACGCGCGTTGCGAGGCATCACCACTTCGCAATCACCTCTGTAGGATGGGCACTCCTGCCCGTCCGGCTTTGTTACTCATCCGGACGGGCAGGAGTGCCCATCCTACATCACAACATCATCCCGACTCTCTAAGGAACACATCATGACGCGCTGCTCCTGCTCGATTTCATTGTCACTCGCACTGCTGCTCGGTTGCGGTGCTGAAGCTCCCGTCACGAGTCAGACGAAGTCTCAACGTGCCGTGCGTGTCGAGACACCGCCAGCGGTTGCGACTCCGCCAGCCATCGAGGTCGCACTGGCCGACAAGCCGGTGGCCACCATAACGGAAGCCGCTGCCAAAGCAGCCGTCCCCGCACTCGAAGAGCCGACGGCCGATGGCCACAACTGGCTGAAGCGTGAGGAACTCGAAGCGGGTTGGGTCCGACTGTTCGACGGACAGACGCTCTTCGGGTGGCAGGCCAACAGCGATTTGAATTGGACTGTGAAGGACGGTGTCGTCTCGGCGGACGAGGGGAAGCCGGGACTGCTCTGCACGACGAGTCGCTTTGCCGACTATGAACTTCGCTGCGACTTCAAACTCGCGGAGGGAGGCAACAGCGGCATCTTCTTCAGAACGCCGCTGAAGCCGACCGATCCGGGCCTCGATTGCTACGAACTGAACATGTGCGACACGCATCCGTCGGGCTTCAACACGGGCAGCCTCGTGAAACGAGCCAAGCCCGAGACACCGGTGATCGGTTGCGGCGAATGGCACTCGTATCACGTCCGCGTGGCAGGGCCGAAGGTCGTCGTGCAGATGGATGGCAAACCGGTTCTCGACTTCACCGACACGTCCGACAAGCCGCTTCAGACCGGTCACATTGGCTTGCAGATGAACGGCGGCAAGATTGAGTTCCGCGACGTCTACCTCAAGCCACTCGGCACGCAGCCGCTGTTCGATGGCGAGTCGCTCAAAGGCTGGCGTGAAGTCCCCGGTGGGCAGAGCAAGTTCGCGGTGAAAGAGGGCACGATTCATGTGGCGGGAGGACGCGGTTTCCTCGAAACGGAACAGACGGCGGGCAACTTCGTCTTCCAGTTTGAAGCGATCACCAACGGCGACAAGCTGAACAGCGGCGTCTTCTTCCGCGCGATG
>JAYVOX010000243.1:0-2107 GCA_043757695.1 Schlesneria sp. | reverse complement strand
GGCGAAGGGCCTTGCGGCGGGAGTCGCCTGCGGCGCGTTTGTCTGTCGCGATCACATCGCGCCCAGCCTGCGACCGGGAATGCACGCCAGCACCTTCGGCGGCAATCCGCTCGCCATGGCGGCGGGCATCGCCACGATTCAGACCATCGAAGAAGAGGGACTGCTCGCTCACTGTCAGAAGATGGCCGAACGCTTTCGAGGCCACTTCGCGAAGCTCAAAGAAGAACTTCCAATCATCAAGGATCTGCGAGTGCGCGGCATGATGGTCGGCGTCGAACTCTCGATTCCCGCGACGCCCGCCGTCGGCAAGTGCATGGAACGAGGAGTCCTCATCAACGCCACGCATGACACGGTAGTCAGACTCTTGCCACCGCTGAATATCACTACCGAACAAGTGGACGAAGGCTGCGCGGTGATCAGTACCGTGTTGCGTGAAATGGCCAACGAGGCGTAACGAATCAATAATCCAAAGGGTTCTTTTCTGCCAACGAACGAAGAACCCGGGGCCTTACGGCACCCGGCTCGCCAAGAGATTTTCGAACTCCGAACAACAAGCAACCGAAATGGCCCGCCACGATCTCAGACCACCGTCTAGCAGGGCCTTCCCGCAGCGTAACCATTCGCGCGGTGAGGGCCTTTGGCGCGACTCGCATTGCGGGTCGCGTTGGTGTGTTTGTTTTCGTTTCGTTTACAACTCAGGCTTTGTCATTCGGACTTCGTTCTCATGCGACATCTCAATTCGCTTCTTGAAATTAAACCGGCCGACGTTGAGGCCATCTTCAATCTGACCCGCGAACTGAAGGCCCGCCTTGCGAAAGGGGACCGGCCGCAACTGTTGGCGGGGCGAGTCCTCACGGCGGTGTTTGAAAAGCCCTCGCTGCGCACGCGGCTCAGTTTCGATGCGGCCATGATGCAGCTTGGCGGCAGCAGCATCTTCCTTGAAGCGCGCGAAGCCGGCATCGGCGGGCGCGAGGCGGTCAAGGACGTGGCCCGAGTGATCGGCGGCTACAGCGACGTGATCGCCCTCCGCACATTCTCGCAGAAGCTGATCGACAACTTCATCGAGTTCTCGGGCAAGCCGGTCATCAACGGCCTGTCGGACGAACGGCATCCGTGTCAGGCTCTGACCGACCTGTTCACGATGCAAGAAGTCTGCGGCGACGTGCGCGGCCAGAAGATCGCGTTCATTGGCGACGGCAACAACGTGGCCAATTCGCTGTCGATCGCGGCCGCACTCTGTGGCGTCTCGATGACGGTGTGCGCTCCGCCCGGCTATCGCCTCAGCGAGAAGTTCCTTGAGATTCTGAAGAAGCGCATCCCCACGGCGGACGTGACGCAGACCGATGATTTCAAGACGGCTCTCAAGGACGCCTCGATCGTCTACACCGACGTCTGGACCAGCATGGGTCAGGAGGCCGAGGACTCCGAACGCCGCGCCGTCTTCCTGCCGTTCCAGGTCAACGCGAAACTGATGAAGCTCGCCCCAAAGTCAGCCCGCTTCATGCACTGCCTCCCCGCCAAACGAGGCCAGGAAGTGACCGACGAAATCATGGACGGCCCCCAGTGCATCGCCTTCCAACAAGCCGACAACAGAATGCACCTCGCCAAGGGGCTGATCCTGTGGGTGTTGGACGTGGCGATTAGCTGAGGGCGATTGGCAAGAGCAGGGTGGGCATTGACCACCGCGACCCGTTACCGTTTGGTGGGCGGTGCCCGCCAGACAAGGCTTATCGCAATAGGCAAGCACCAGTCACGCTCGGCGCGAATGCAGTCGGAAGGATTCCATGAAGATTAGAGACGACATCAAATCGCTGGCCGATCGATATGCGGATGAACTCAAGCGAAAAATTGACCAGCGCGTAGACGAAATGGAGCGAGACGACCGTTCACACTTTCTGACTGGACCTTTGCAAACTTCGATTTGGCCTTGGAGAAATAGGGAATTTGGCGTCAAATCGGTTGGTTTTGTGACGGCGCACGGCGACCAAGGAGGGGTCGAGTCATGCCGGGGATCGTGGACTTTCCACAGGTGGTTCAAGAGGCGACCCGCGAGTTTGCCGACCTGTTTGCCTGCGAGCCGCAACGGCGACACTTCGGCGAGTATCTG
>JAYVOX010000242.1:0-2108 GCA_043757695.1 Schlesneria sp. | reverse complement strand
TCAACAACACCTCAACAGGGGTACGGCGTGCCGTACCCCTGTTGTTTCTTCCACACGGGTGAGGCGAGTTCCATGACGAGTTTGCGTTGGTCGCGAGGTATTACTGCTGGCGTCATCTTAAGCCTGTGCTGTCTGACGGGCTGTCCCAACAAACCTGCGGGGACCGGCAGCGACGCGGGGAAGGGTTCGACGGCTTCCGTGAGTGGCACGCAGGAGAAAGCACTCCCCACAGCGGTTCGTCAGGGAACCGCCAACGCGGACGACGTCCAAGCGGCCAAGGCTCGGATCGACGCCTTAGGCTCGCGATCCAAGTACACGATGAAAGACGGCGACCGGCTGACGGAGATCGTCATCCCTGACGGATCGAATCTGACTGCCGATGATTTGCTGCTGTTCGCCAAACTCAACGACCTCGAAAAACTGCAGGTCTTCAACTGCCGGGCACTCAATGACGAGATGGCCGCGAGCTTGAGTGGATTGAAGGGGCTGACGAGTCTCGCGCTCACGAACACCACCATCAACGATAAGTCGGTCGAGATGATCGTGAAGTCGTTTCCCAAGCTTCTCGAACTCGATCTCTCCTCGAACACCAACATGACCAACGGTGTGGTCAAGCTGCTGGGAGGACTGGAGAAACTCCAGCGATTGACCTTGGTGCAGAACAAGATCAACGACATCGGGGCGCGGCGTCTGGAGAAGTTGAAGGAACTCCGCTCGCTCGACCTGCGCGGGAACATGGAAGCGGGCGACATGGCTTTGGAAATCGTTGCCGAATTGCCGAAGCTCACCGGGTTCAAGCACCGCAGCACGGCGGTCACGGACTCCGGCTTGGAGTATCTCAGCCACAATCAGACGCTCGATTCGTTGCTGATGCAAGACTTCGTCATCACAGACATGTCGGGACCGCACCTCGCCAAACTCGGCAAATTGACGCAGCTCGAAGTCTTCCGTTGCCAAGGGTTCGGCACCGAGGGCGTGCTCGCACTGAAGGGGATGAACCTGACTCGACTGACTCTGCGTGACCTTCCCAATATTGATGACCGAGCGATGGAGGTCTTCGACGACCTTCCCAAACTGCGACGGCTCTATCTGCATGAACTCACGTCGGTCGGTGACTCGGGCCTCCAGCATCTCGCGGCGCTGACCTCGTTGGAGTTGCTCGATCTCTGGACCGTTCCTCAATTGACGGACACCACCCTCGGCGTGATTGCGGCGCTGCCTCATCTGAAAGAGTTGTCGCTCCGAGCAACCGGCATCACCGACGCGAGCATCGACAAGCTACTTGCAATGCCCAACCTGCAAACACTGACGCTCAAAGAGAACGGCTCAATCACTGCCGAGGGAGTGAAGAAACTCTCCACCAAGAAGTGGACGAAGCTGGACCTCGGCTCAGCCGACTCCCACGAGCCAGCGGCTCCGTAGCGGCTCGGACGAACAGGCACTCTCGGTGAACTGGCGTCGGGCGTTCCCATTCATTCCCCGCGAGTTTTGATGTGCCCGACATGCTCGGCGAAGCCCTGATCCGTTGGACCGCGCGGCTGTTTGTGGCCTGCTATGTGGGCCGGCTCTGCGTCGATGCGGCGGGATGGCGGAAGGGGACCGGCCAGCAGTTCGCTCGGCAGTTGTGGACTGTCGGCGGCATCCTCTTTCTGTTGCACGTGGCAGCGGCGTTTCACTTCCAGCATGGCTGGAGTCACGCTGCCGCCGTCGAACACGTTCGCTTGAGAACGTTACATCAGACGGGCTGGAATTCCGGCATCGGCCTCTACGTCAACGAAGCTTTCGGGTTGCTGTGGCTGACGGACTTGATGCTCTGGTGGTGGCGACTCGACTGGCCGGAACAACGGCTTCCGTACTGGACCGTGCAGGCCAGCTTTGCCTTCATGATGCTGCAAGCCACCGCGTGCTTCGGCCCCCCATTTTGGATACCCGTCTGTGTCGTTGCCGGGATCACCTTGATCGCAATCCGATGGCGAAGACTCAACGCCACGACGCACTCCCGTTGAGCCTTCCTGACACTAACGGATTGCAGGTGCGTAGAAAAAAGCCGGATTCACACGTTGCACAGGAATGTTCATCCTACTTCTGCTCAAGGAAGAGGGGTGAAG
>JAYVOX010000241.1:0-7711 GCA_043757695.1 Schlesneria sp. | reverse complement strand
CTTCACCCCTCTTCCTTGAGCAGAAGTAGGATGAACATTCCTGTGCAACGTGTGAATCCGGCTTTTTTCTACGCACCTGCAATCCGTTAGTGTCAGCAACTTTGAAGGGGAAATTGAAGTCGATGAAGCCTGCGAGCAAACCTGAATAGCTTTGCAGGATGAGGCTTTCAATTGGACCCATTCAACCTCTTCGCTGACCTCCCTCAGCAATTACTCAACGAGCTTTCACCACGCTGCTCGAAGCCGCCAACGTGGGCATCGAGTGAATCGTGTCAGGTGGTCACATATCGCCAGACGGCTTCTGGTACGACCAACCGCAGCATGAACGGGTCGTCGTCATGACGGAAGCAGAGCGGCTTCGCTTCGAGGGGGAGGAACAACCGGTTGAGATGAAGACCGGCGATTCAGTGAACATTCCTGCACACAAGAAGCATCGAGTCGAGTTGACGACGCCGGATGAGCCGACTGGGTGGCTGGCGTTTTTCTACGAATAGTGTGATGCCTGCGGAGAATCCTCTCCGATCCACAATTCCCATTCTTTTCTTACGCATCAAGGTATCTGAAGATGAATTTCGTCCTCCAGACTGAAGCACCTACGGTCATCTTGATTTCAACGGTTCGTCACTCAAACCAAGCCGGAGATTTGTCGTGAATAAAGGTAATGAATTCCGAATTGTTCCCGGTCTTTCCACCAGTACAACGGCGAAGGCCACTGTTGACGAGTCCATCGCTGACGTGCTGTTCGTTTTGCGATTAAACTTGAAGAGACGACGACATTACCGGTCGAAGTGCAGCACGTTTTTGGCGGCCCTTGTGTTGTCGGCTCGGGCAACCGAGCGAATGCGGCTTAGAATCCTTCATCGGCCAAGGCTTTGCCGATGGAACTGATGTTTCTGTTCACATCGGCGACGGAGTGGTCCTGTTCAGATGAGGGGCTGGTAGAGTCACAGAACGCGCTAAACCACGATTCGGTGGTGAACCAGCGGCCACCGATACGAACGGACGCAAGCTTTCGTCCTCGGATGCCGGGCGATCTCCAACGGTGAATCGTGGAGACGGCAACACGGCGTCTTCCGGTGCTGGTTGCCAGCCGGCGTGCTAACTCCGCGAAGGTGATTAGAGGCTCCGGAACGGCGTCCGAAGCGATGCGGAGTGCTTGTCTCCCGTATGGGGACTCGCCTGGCGGGTGCTGTTGAATGAGGCTCTTGGAAGACTTGCTGGGCGCGACCATCTGCTTTTGCTCCATGTGCGAAAAATGCAAAACTTGCATGCACGCACACTTCAGCCGCAAAGCAGTTGGGAGTCACTACGCTCGACTACATTCTCGTGGAGCGAATCGTGGAGCGAATGTAAGCCGCCGGTCTTCGTACCGAGCCGGATCTCATTGATTGAACCGAGCATCGTCACTTTTGCGTTGTCTGGGCTATCGCCGTCTTCTCTTCCAGTCTCCAAGCCGTGTCCGTTCTCCGAGAATTGGGCTTCATCACGACCTTAATCGCGAGGTTCGACAGCTTCTGATTCAGTCTGGTGTTGGCGTTATTGACGGAGTTCTTCGACGGGTCGTTCGCGTTTCCTACACTCCCCCAATTTTCAAGTAGGAATTTCTTTGTCACGTAAACTTCACCCGATTGATGATAGATTTCAAAGAGGTTGCACAATAGTCGCTCAGTAATTTCAATCTCGGGATTCCCAGCTCGTGAAATCTTCAGTGGTACTGCTTTTGTGACGTACTTCAGGCTGAGATAGCCCCTCCTGTTATTGCCTGCACGCAAGAGGCCACCCAGGCGATCTTCAATAAATTCCCAGCCCCACCTTCGGGCGCTGTAGAGCCTGACGGTGATTGAGCTGCCTAGAAGTGAACTCAAAAAACTTGGAATGTCTTCAGGCAGTCCGGTCAACTCTTCAACGCTCGTCCCCAACCTCGTCAATAAGTTTGGTGGTTTTTTCAGTTTCCGATATTCCCAAGTGCCTTCGCCTGCGTGGAAGTTCGACAAGGCATTGTGGAATCGACCGAAGTGACCGTAGCTCTGTCCCAACAATTCCCCAGCGTCTTGCCACTCCCGCTCAAAAGTGGGCGATTCCAAATCATGGAGAAACTCGGACAGCCGCAGAATGCCCACGTGAAGGAGCTCGAATGGTCGCCCGAATCCATCAGCTTCCTCGATGTCAGCCCGCGCTTCCCAAGCCGCCGACAGATCGGCGATGATGCGTCCCACGTCTCTTTGAACATCCCGCAACTCGATACTGCGAGCGAAGTCTTGGTTCAGAGTGGCTAGGAGCGGCGTGACGAAAGGGGCTTCCTCTTCGTCGTGCCGCTCGTGAGACGGCCCGGATATGTCCAGAAGTTGTCCGATCCGAAGACCGACCAATAGACAGCGAAGTTTTTGTTTCTCGATCATCACGAAATGCAACCACGGCAGACACGGGACTGATTCGAGTTGCCGAAGAAACATCGACGCCACGGCCGATCTTCGGAGACTCGTTCAAAGACCCTACTCGATCACAACCGCCAATCAAACGCAGTTGCAATCGAGTAGGCCGCCTGGAATTCAGCCAATCTCTTTGGCGACACTGACTGCCAGCTTCAAATTGCGCTCGGCGTAAATTTCAGTGACGTTCGCCGTCGTGTGGCCCAGCATGACCTGAGCGGCTTCAATTCCATATTTCTTACGGACCTCGGTACCGCAACTGTGTCGCAAACGGTGGGGATGCCAACCGGCTATTTGGACACCGGCCTTGCGCGCCTTCTGAATCCCGTATGTGATGGTGCGACGATACGAATCTGAGTCGTAGCGTTCCCGCTTCGATCGCACTGACACCTTGGGCGCGCGAGCCTGCTTCCGAAGTAACCTCGCCTTCAATTCACTCGGGTAAATCTTTGTCTTGCGGTTGGGGTTCCGGACCACGGCTCGCCGTTCATTTCGCCAAGCTTCGGCTTCGATCGGCGAAAAGAGGAAGGCTTCAGGGGCGCGATCGAGAAACGGCCGGATCACGTGCTGTGCTAGCGGCCCCAGCGGCACCTGTTTTTCATTTCCCAAATGCGCCGTCTTGTGCGTGGACGGCTCGTACATCCACACCTCGCCCGAGCGATCAATGTCCATCGGCCGCATGATGCAGACTTCTCCCTGCCGCATCCCCGTCAACTGTTGTAGGCGAATCATCGCGGCCACCGGCGGAGCCACGAATGGCAGTGTGGCTGCCACCGTATCCTGATCGACCGGCCTCACGGGTGCCGATTCGCGTGCCTCGGTGCGCCCGCCGCGAAGACCACTGACCGTTTGAAGTGAGTGGAACTGCCCGCCGGAAATCAGTTCTTCGGATTCGGCCCATTTGAAAGCTCGCCGAATACGACTGACTCGGCGATTGATCTCCGTGCGACAAAGGTCTTGAACTTCGATCATGTGCTGTCGAACGACCTTCAGTGCCTTCGGGCCGAAGTCGCGTGCCCGTGTGGAACCATAGAGTTGATTCACCGGTCGCAGAGCATCGCGAACACCGTAGGTTTCCTTGTCTTTCTCACCGTAGTCCTGCTTCGCTTGCAGGTAGAATCGGAGGACCAACTCGGCAACCTTTAGATCGGGGTTGGCGATCAAAACGGAGGACGTTTTGCTCTCAATTTGCGGCGATGCTGCCGCTCGCTCGGAGATCAGCCTGGCATAGCGCTCGTGGCTTTCCGCCGAACCGTGGAGGCCGAGATACACATCCAGACCGTGGATGCGAACGCGGGCTTGGCCTGACGCTCGGTGAAGCGTGTAGGCCGGAATAGAAGTTCGACGGGACATGGCGTTGCTCCTTCGCCCCGCGAATGGTGGTACAACTACCACCATTCGAGAGGTTTCTGAGCCGCGCTGTCGACCATCGACAGGTACGCAACTAATGCGTTCGGCAGGACTTAGGAAAGTATCCCCGAGAGGTCTCGAACCTCTAACCTTCGGCTTCGGAGTTTGATCCCAATATCTCTGCCAATGATCTTCAAAGTTCATTGCAGCAGTAGCTTATCTCGCTTTGGTGAGTGTCGCAAACCATCTCATTTGATGGCGTAAGTGCTTATTCGTCGGTGGTACTACTCACCAAAAGTAGTACCAAGTAGTACCGCTCCGGACACCGTTCAGGTGTTCATTTGGTGACTGATCGCTCTAGGACTTTCCAGCACCGGGAGCGTCTGATCGTCGTCATTGGTGTTTGAGTATTTCAGCCAGACGAACTTATCAACATCCTTCAGCAGAAGTAATCCGTAGCCGCCCGTCTTCGCAACTCTAAAGACAACCATGTCCGTTGAAACGATAACTCGTTCATGGATGTCGAGGTGGTCGTGGACAACTTGACCGGAGGCCCGAGCGATTCATTCCCTAGCAGCTTCCCGGTATCGCGTCATCGTCACCCTCGAGTACTCAACCTTGCCATCACCGAGCCGCCGCACGTTCTCCGACAGGTCATGATCGCCGCCCAGGATCATCAGGCCGAGCGATGCACCCTTCAACACATTTTTCACGATGGCATCATGGCGGCACTGTACCTTCAGGGCATCGAACTGGACCTGTCCATCGGCAGTGACGGGGTTGGCTGCGTCGAGCGGCTCATCATCCTCCAACGGAAGCACGTCTTCGATCTCGCCGCTGACGAGCAGCCTACCTTTCACATTGGTTCGTCCACAAATTTCCCTCTTTCCCTTTGGTCTCAAAGTGGGCCAATTCATTTGCGAAGCTTCAAATCTGATAGCCGATGTCATCGCTCGGCGGCTTGGGCGGAGTCTGATCGGGTTTCGATGGTTGACGGCGGGCTCGTGACACGAGCCACGCAGCGAGAGTCGCCAATCCCGCTGGCAGCGCGGTATGTGGTCGAGGCAATCCTGACGAGAACACGAAGGTGAAGCCGAGATAGAGCAACAAGCCACCGAAGCTCACACGCAGAAGATCTGGCGAGAGGTGCGGCACCAGCTTCGCGCCGAGATAGGCTCCCGCCGCGAACCCCACGGCAATCCAACCGGCCACGGGCAGCTTCACATAGCCGTGCTGGATGTAAACCAACGCGGCAAAAATCCCGATCGGCGGAATCAAGACGGCCAGGCTGGTCCCTTGAGCTTCCGACTGACTGAAGCCGAACAGCAGCATCAAGCCCGGCACCAGCAAGACACCTCCGCCGATCCCCAGCAATCCGCTGACTGTGCCAACGCTCACGCCGAATAGGAAGAGCCAACAGTAATACATCGCGCTTTCTTTCCACTCTCAACCGGGGAAAGGCTCACCGACCCATGCAGATAACCGCTGAACTTCAGATTGACTTTCGGCCACAATTTCGTGCGTAGACGCCAATCAAAGCACTCGCCGCGCACGCCAGAACCAACTGGCTGATCGCCATCGAAAACCTGCTCCACAGCAATGACAACACAATGACAACACAATGACGGTGGGGCACGCCGTGGACTCGCGGTTGCCGACCTCACGTCTTAGCCCGAGGATGTCGGCAACTCACGTTGGAAGGGCAGCGGCAACATGAATGGTAGCCGTTCAACTTGGGAGTCACGGAACTCCGGTCGGCCGATGGTCATAGCATCGTGGCCGGCATCCGGCTGGGCGACGTAAGTGTGAAACAGAAAATCCCACCACGGCAGGCAGAAGCCGTAGTTGCTGTTGGTTTCGTGGTTCTCGATCGAATGATGGACGCGGTGCATGTCCGGTGTGACGACGAACAGTCGCAACAGTCGGTCGAGCCACAGTGGCAGGCGGGCGTTGCCGTGATTGAAGAGCGCCGTCGCGTTGAGCAGGATCTCGAAGATCATCACCGCCAGCGCGGGAGCACCGAGCAGCGTGATGACAATGGCTTTCCAAACGAACGACACCAGCGTCTCGACCGTGTGAAAGCGGATGCCGGTTGTCGTGTCAAAGTCGAGATCGACGTGATGCACCAAGTGCAATCTCCACAGCCAGGGGACTCGGTGAAAGGCCCCGTGCTGGCCATAAATCGCCAGGTCAAACAACAGCACTCCAGCCACGACTTTCAACCATTCAGGCAACGAAACGACATTGAACAGCCCCCAGCCACGAGACTGGACCGTCATCGCCAGCCCCACTGCTCCGGCGGGCATGAGCAGTCGCCAAACGAAATTGTTCAACATCGCCAGCCCCAGGTTGCTGAACCAGCGACGCGGCTTGTTTTGCGTCAGCGGTCGTCGCGGCGCAAGCAACTCCCACACGGTCATCGTCAGGAGTGTTCCCAAGAAACACCCGAACCGAATCGCGGCTTCCTGTTGTGAGGTTGGCATGGGTCATTTGCTCGCGGAAACGAATGGGCGTCGGCACATGTCGAGAGGTTGCTTGATCGCGTCGTAAGGAGCGGCGGGAATCGGCGGCAGCGGCGGAACACTCTTCACACAAGCTCCGGCCAATGCGGCTCCGAAAAGAATCGCCCCGATCAAGGTGTCAGCCCCCTGTCGTCGCGATTCACCGCGTCCCGTCCAAGCTCCCGCAGACACCGCGAACACAAGGGCGACGAACACGACCAGACTTTGTTCCGGCGCAGTGCCGAGTCCGAACAGCGCCTTTGGACACTCCAGAACTCCGTTCAGCACGAGGTACTCGTGAAACACGGCGACGCCCAGTCCGGCCCAGGCCATCGGGACGCTCAGCAAGCAGGCCAGTCCGGGATGTGACCGCTCGACAAACCAACCGAGTACCTGCACCGCCAGCGCGGCCATGACAAACGACCGTTGATAGAAACAAAGCGGACAGGCTTTGAGCCCCAGCCCCACGCTCAAGTACACACTGCCAACCGTACCAACCGCAGAAAGAATGAGCGCGACCGCCAGCCACGCGCTGGCACATCTTGCCGCCGTGACGCTTGGGGGGTGTTCCAGACCAGATTCATTCATTCTCGTTTCACTCCCTCAGAAACAACCAGAACGCAGAGCCGGTGGAATCTAATGTCGCGTTTGCCAATCTGAATCATCGCGCGACAACGATTTAGGTCAAGTGATCAAGTCACGTTCGGTCCCAGCCACATCCACAGGCCGATTGTCACCGACGCTAACAGCAGTCCGAGATGAAATGCGGACCAGAAGCCGAGTCCCCACTGTTCCGCGAACGCCAGCGGGATAAAAAACGGCAGGCCCAGCGGGACGAGGATCAACGTCTCGCGAGACAGTTGCGCCAGCTTGCCAAGATCGTGGTCCTTCTGCCATGTGGCGAGAATGGCCACGATGCTCGTGATGGGAAGTGTGAGCAACAGTGCTCCCAGTCTCGGTGATCGCTTCGAGACCTCAGACACACCGACTACGACCGCACCGGCAATCACGCCTCGAAATAACAGAGAGAGCATGTTGGGTTCCTTTGCTACGGCTTTCTGACCATCGGTTCTCCGATCACTCAAACTTTGACATCCGGCATTTCGCCTCAGTGGACAGTCTTGGTGGAGTGATGAGCAAGCTCGCCGACGAGCGTCAGTCCGTCACGATACGCTGGAGGCTGGCTTGGTGACTTGCAGGAGCCGCAGCGCGTTGAAGACGACCGCCAGTGAAACGCCCATGTCGGCGGTGATGGCAGTCCAGAGATTGGCGTGACCGGAGATCGTCAGCAACACGAACACCGCCTTGATTCCGATCGAGGCGATGATGTTTTGGCGGATGACTCGCATCGTGCGGTGCGAGTGAGCGATCAACCAGGCGACGCGGGAGAGATCGTCACTCATGAGGGCGATGTCGGCGGTTTCGAGAGCG
>JAYVOX010000240.1:0-7721 GCA_043757695.1 Schlesneria sp. | reverse complement strand
ATCAGCGTGACCAAGGTGAGTTCCCCAAGTCGCTCGACCAGTTGGTGCCGAAGTATCTCGATGCCGTGCCGCTCGACCCCTGCGATCCGGCGGGCGGTCTGCTGCGCTACCGTCGCAACGAAGCCACGCAGGCTGTCGTGTGGAGTGTTGGTGAAGATGGCGTTGACGGTGAGGATGGAGTGAACAAACGTGGCGAAGTCGAAGCCGAAGAAGGGCGTCTTCCGCCCGATGTCGGGGTCTTGCTGAGGGTGAGTGATCCAACGTGACAGATCGCGCCGCTGTTTTGTGGTAGCGAATTTAGGCTCTCCGCCATTCCTGTTGGCCCGCAGAAATTAGCCGCAGGGCGCTAGCCCCGGTTAAGCGAAATTGAACCGGGGCTAGCGCCCTGCGGCTGATGTGCCACAAGAATCAACACGAATGGCGGAAAGCCAAACTTCCGAAGTCTGCGGAGACTTCGGAAGTTTGACCCGTTCACGACGCGAGCCGTGAAGAACTCTCGTTCGTCGCCTGATGGCTTACGAACTTCCGCGCGCATCCGATCGCGAGGAACAAAACGAATTCAACTCAGGATCGGCGCATCAACAACGGGTCGGGATTGGGACTGTTCGACGAAGAATCCGGGGCCTCACGGCACCCGGATCACCTCGATCCTTCCGATTGATGACGCCAGTGATTGATGACGCCGCTCCTTACTTCCCGCTCACCAAGGCCACGGCGGCAGCGCGGCTGTCGGGGAGTGGCCAGAGGCGGTCGAGGTGCGTGACTTCCAGCACCTCTTTGCAGTAGGGCTGAAGTCCGCTGATGGCAAACTTGGCACCCGGTCTGGGATTCAACTTCTTCCAGACTCGGAAGAGCGACTCGATGAACGACGACCCGAAGAATTCGGTGACCGCCATGTCGAGAACCAGCAGCGGCGGCTCCGCAGCCTCGGCCACTTCAATCAACTGTCGGCCGATCCGCTCGAGACCGGACTCATCCAGTTGTCGTTGTTCGGGACCGAACACGACGACGGTCACATCGCCGTCCTTCAAGACAACCAACGGCCCTGTATTGCTCATTGTCAATGACTCACTCTTGGCAAGTTGTTCGGGATCGTGCTTGAGTCCACCGGCATCGCTATCGCGCGCATCGTCTCGTCCCTGACTCCGGCCGGATCGTAGCAAATCGCTTGGCGTCCGTCCCTCGTCACCGCCGCGAGTATTCTCAAAAATTATGCCGCCGAGGAAGGCCTTGGCAAGTGGCAAGACTTGTCGTCCTGCCCTGTCGGATGAGTACTCTTGCCCGTCCCATTTTTTGCCTTCAGGCCGGAGGGCAAGAGTGCCCATCCGACAACTCCCGTTCTTTCCTGCCACACGCCCTACTGTGACGGCGTGGCTGCTTGAAGTTGGACCTCGACTGTCACCGTGCGACCGTTTCGCAATAACGAAACGCGGATCGACTCGCCCGGCTTGGAGCCATCGAGCGATTTCAAGAGATCAATCGTTGATCGAATTTTGCGACCACTGATCTCAGTCAGCACATCGCCCAATTGGATGTTCCCTTCTTCGTCTTCGTAGGTGGGACGAATCCCCGCCGCCGCCGCTCCGGTATTCTTGAAGACATCGCGCACGAGAACTCCTTCGAGGATTCCCAACTGACGAGCAACCCGATCGTTGAAGACCCGCGCACCCAATCCGGCATGTTCGACTCGCCCATGCTGGATCAACTCCGGTACGACTTGATTGACGATATCGACGGGGACCGCGAAGCCCACGCCTGAGTAAGCTCCCGACGGACTGACGATCATCGTGTTGACGCCGATGAGACGGCCGGCACTGTCGAGCAGTGGCCCGCCCGAGTTGCCCGGATTGATGGCCGCGTCCGTTTGAATCACTCCCTCAATCGGCAGCCCGCCGATCGACTTGATCTCGCGCCCCAACCCGCTGATGACGCCGGTCGTCAGCGTTTGATCCAAGCCGAAGGGACAGCCAATTGCGAAGACCTTTTGCCCAACTTGCAGGTTGGCCGACTCACCAATGTCAATTTTGCGCAGGCGATCGGCAGGAGCCTCAATTTTAAGAACCGCCAAATCTTTGTTCGCTTCGTAACCGACCAGCTTCGCGTCCCACGGCGAGTTGTCGGCGAGACGAACTCGCGCGGCCTGCGCGCTGCGAATGACGTGATAGTTGGTGACGATGTGCCCCGCATCGTCGTACAAGAATCCGGTCCCCGTTCCCTCGGGAATCTCCAGCACGTTCATGCTGAAGCGGTCGCGGTGGCGCGTCAGCGTTTCGATGTGAACGACGCACGGAGACGCCTTGCGAAACAACTCGATGTTGGACTGCTCATCGGCCGCCAAGTCGCCGCGCGGTGTGACCGTGCGCGGCTCAGTCGCGGCACGCGATGAGAAGCCCGGCAGCAGTCCCGCGTTGCGGAGCATCAACGTCGCCACGGCAAACAACAGCACCGCGACGAGCCACGCGGGGACCGTCTTGGTTGCGTTGGTTGCTGCCGGAGTTCGCTCGGCGCGAGCAGGTTCTCGCACCGGAGTCGGATCGAAAGAAATGTCTGGCTGATCGGGATCGAGCATGGCCCCTCGCGTCTTCATCCGGTCACTCGTTTAGCGACGCGGCCTTCTCGGAAAGCTGTTCGACCGACTTCAAAAAGCGCAGCCGAATCTTTTCCGGCAACTTTGAGAACTGGTTGAGAAAGTGGCTGTTCATGGCACCGTGGCAGCGCTCGATCGCCGTCGTCATCCGCTTCACGAGTTGTTCGGTGGTTGGCTCGATGCGCGAAGCGGTGTCGCGCGGTGGTGTCGCCGCGTCTTCTCGAAACGGTGCGTAACTGCTGGACGCATTGACGGGCGTCTCTCCAGCAGAGAGGGCTGCGGACTGACGACCGTCGTTGTCGATCGTCGCGACAGAACCATTCGCTCGACGCGGTGCATCGGCCTCGAATGGCGCGGCTTCACCGACGAGCGTGAGTTCCGCCGGAGCAAGGTTGAAGTCGTCGTCACTTGCCGACTCACTCAAGTCTTCACCACGCTGGGCACGTCGCCAAGCCTTCATCTCCGCCACGCCCGCTTGAACGTCCTGCGCCCATTGAAGGCACTCCGCCGCGTCGTCCCAATTGAGCGATGAGTAGAAGTGTGACCACTTCAAAGTGGGATAGTTGTCCGAGACATCGCCAAACGTCTCCCACACACGACGACGTTGAAAGACCTGATCGGCGCTGAGTCCGACGAGGATGCCGAAGTCAGCATCGGTGCGTCCTTTGGCGAATCGCTTCGTCCACAAGGCGGCACACTCGCCGACCTCCCAATTGCAGTGGCTGAGGGCCGATTGAGCCCGGGAGATCAATGCCGATTCGCTGTCTTCGCGGACAGCGGCGAGAGCTTGAACCATTCGAGTTGCATCCTGAGTCGCAGAGGAACGGGGGAGAGTCTGGCTGAGAGAAATACACCCCGTCCATGGATGCGAGGGGCGGGATCGTATCCGTGTCGCACGCGCCTCGCCACCGACGCTGGCGATGGGAAATATGCTCGCGAGTTTGCACTCTCCCGCGCGATGTCAACGGCGGACTTTTCGTGGAGAGTTGCCTCACCAGCACGATCGTTACGCCGAGTGCGGAAGTTCGCCGGAAGGGTCACGGCTGATATTTCTGAAGACATCTCATTCGTCTCCAGCCGATCGTCTGACACCATTCACGCCCAATGAATCGTCGTGAAGTGCGAGCAATCGGGAATAATTGATCGACGACTCTTGACGCGACAGACACGCTGTCTATGTTGGTGCCGCACTGGACCTGACACTGGTGAGTCAAGCACGAGTTCCCACGGTCCCACAATCGGTTTATCTGTCTTGCAGAGACGCCCACGATGTTTCGCGATGCCGCTTGCTCATTGCTGACATTCACCTGTTTCGGATGCGGGACCGCCTGCTTGAGTTCGGCTGTGATCGTGGCCGCCGAGCCTACAACTACCTCGACGATCAATGCTCGTCTGACGACCGAAGAGTTAGCGAACTGGATTGACGAACGGTTCTCAGCGGCGTGGCAGGAGTCGAAGATCGTGCCGACCGGAGTGGTCGATGAGGCGACGTTCTTGAGGCGAACGCATCTGGATTTGACGGGAGCCATCCCCAACGTGTCGGAAGCTCGCGATTACTTGGAGCAAACCAGTCTCAATCGTCGCGGCTTGCTGGTAGATCGACTGCTCAATGATGGTCGTCGGCCGGAGAAGTATTCCGAGCGAACTGCCGCACACTGGGCGACTGTCTGGCGACGGATGATGGTGCCGGGGAATACTCCCGAGGCCTTGTCGGCGATCGGACTCGAACCGTGGTTGAAGAAGCAGTTCGCGACCAACGTTCCGTAGGACGAGCTGGCTCGCAAACTCATCACTGCCAAGAGCGATGACCCAACCATGATGGTGGTGAACCCTCGTTCAGGAATGCGCGGCAGTAGTCCTGCGATGTTCTTTCAAGCTGTGGGTGGCAAGCCTGAGACCGCCGCGAGCTCCGTCTCGCGTGTTTTTCTCGGAGTCCGCATCGGTTGTGCCGAGTGCCACAACCACCCGTTCGCCGCTTGGAAGCAGCAAGATTTTGGGGGGATGGCCGCGTTCTTCTCGGGGATCAAGAACGGTGCCGTCGGCGACTCGAACGTCGCGACGATCCGTCCCGAGAACAGCATGGTCGATTACACGGCAGCCTTTCTGGGGGGCGAACCGGTTCGGCTGACTCAAGATAAGACTCCGCGCGAAACGCTCGCCGATTGGCTGGTGTCGGGCGCAAACCCGCAGTTCGCAGCCACCGTCGTGAATCGCGTCTGGCAGCATTTGATTGGTCGAGGGATGACCGAGTCGGTCGATGATCTCGACACCGCATCACCCGCCGAACGCCGCATCTTGGATGACCTGGCGCAGCTGTTCGTGAAACAGAAGTTCGACTTTCGCTGGCTCATCACGGGCATCTGCAAGAGCCACCTCTATCAGCGCGAGTGTATTCCGCTCGATGACAATGTGACCGCCCCCTCGCCGGGATTGCGACCGATCAAAACGCTCTCACCCGAGCAGGTGTTCGATTCATTGGAAAAGGCCCTGTCGCTCCCGATCGCCAAGGCCGATGGCAGTGCCCGATTCAATGGGCTGCGGGACCAGTTGATCTCGCCCATGAACGAAGCGGCTTCCAACAATCCCGAAGAGTTTCGCGCAGGCATCCCTCAGGCGTTGCTGTTGATGAACGGGCGGCTCACCACCGAAGCAACCGATCTCGAACAAAGCCGCACGCTGCGAGGAGTCTTGGATGCGCCATTCCTCGATACCGAAGCCAAGTTGACGACGCTCTATCTCGCGACGTTCAGCCGACCACCTCGCGCAGAAGAAAAGAGGTTCTTGCTGGAACACATTCAAAAGCAGGCCGACGGCGAGAAACAGAAACAAGCCTACGCAGAAATCTTCTGGGGGCTGTTGAATAGCCCGGAGTTTGTGTTGGAGAAGTGAAGACGAGGGCTTGGGAATTCGGGCTTGGGGCGAGTGCAATACTTCGCCGCTAGTTTGTTGCTCTCGCCGCCGCCAGCGCGAGGTCGGTGAGAGCGAGTGCTTGAGTTTTGCGATTCGGTCTTGTTGGTGATTCAGCTTTGTTGTCAGGGAGAAAATCATGTCACACGGTCAGTTCACGCGGCGAGATTTTGTCAGTCTTTCACTCGCGAGTGCCTTCGGGGTTTCGTACTCCGGCTGGTTGCCGCGCATGGCTCGTGCGGCGGAGGTTGCTGAGGCCGTTGGCAAGCACAAGGCGTTCATCCTGTTGTGGATGGCGGGTGGGCCGACTCAAACCGACACGTTCGATCTGAAACCCGAGCACCCGAACGGCGGGCCATCGAAGAGCATCGAGACTGCCGTGTCGGGAATTCACATCAGCGAGCATCTGCCCGGTGTCGCGAAGCAGATGAAAGACCTGGCGATCATCCGCAGTTTGACGACGGCCGAAGGAGATCATGATCGAGCGACTCGGCTGATGTTGACGGGGCACCGGCCGGGCCAAGAGGGCGTGAACTACCCGAGCCTGGGTTCGATGTTCGCCAAGGAATTGGGAGACGAGACCAATGGCCGTGGGAAAGCAGGCGTCCTGCGGACGCTCGTCGGGCGACGGTGCAGCGGTTGTTGAAATCGCTCGATACGAACGGAGATGGCAAGCTGTCGCGCGATGAGGCTCAACGTTCGCCCCTCTTTCGCGAGAAGCAGCGGGCGGGAGCGAATGAGTTCGTGAAGTCGCTCAAGGTGGACCTGGCTGTCTCACCCAAGGACATCGAGAAGCGGATCGAGCAACTGGGCGGTGAGACCATCGTCTACCGGCAGAACACGAATACCTCCGAGAGTGACGATGAAGTCTTCAAGAATCTCGATGTCAACCAGGATGGTGTCATCAGCGAAGAGGAGATGACAGATGCCGTCGATGGGTTGCTCGCGAAGGACACGGATGACGATGAGTGCGTGACGTTGAAAGAGTTCTCGCCGCTGCCCGATCCCAACGCGAGGCAGGTCGTCGCGGTGACCGGTGCTCCCAAGGTGGCCACTGGTGCGACCGTGGCCGAGATCATTCGCGATACGCACCAAACGTTGCTCCCCGCACAACTCCTGAAGAAGTACGACCCAAATCGCGATAGAAAACTCTCGCCGGAAGAATTGAATTGGTCCGCCGTGAAGCTCGCACCCTGCGACACTGACAAGGATGGGCATCTCAACTTGAAGGAGCTTGGCGGACTCAGCCAAGCTCCGGTCGATATTGAACTGGCGGTCGATCTCATCCGTGCGACGGGTGAGCCAATGTTGCGAGTTCTCAGCTCGGCAGGCAATCACGCCAACGCCGACCGAGTTCCTGACATGGCCACAGTCACGCTGCCCAATGCCGTGGTCGCGTTCTCGACGCGCGAGGTCGATCCGTTTGAAGCCTTGATGACCATCGCCCTCCGCATCTTCAACGAACTCGACACCGACAACAACGGCTATCTCGACAAGGACGAAACGATGCTCCGCGAACGATTCGGTCGCGGCCTCTTCGACCAGATCGACGCGGACGGCGACGGGAAAATCTTCGGCGAGGAGATGAAAGAATTCATCCGCTCGCGTGGCGAACCCGTGGCGACGACCTGCCAGGTGACGGCGTTCGACGACGGAGCTGGGTTCTTCTCGGCCCTCGATTCAAACGGCGACCGACGCTTGTCGATGCGTGAGATGCGCTATGCCGACAAAACCCTTTGCAAAATGGAACTCGATGGCAAACCGGGCCTCTCCAGCAAGGAACCGGCTCGACGCTACCGCATCGAATTCGTGCGCGGCGTCTTCAACCCGTTCGGCAACCCGGAACGAATGGTCAACGTCCGCATGTCTCAGCAAGCGGTCGCCACTGTGAAGCCGCGACCGGTCGGCCCGATCTGGTTCCAACGCTGGGACCGCAACAACGACGGAGACATCACGTGGCGCGAGTTCCTCGGTCCACGCGACGCCTTTGAACAACTCGACGCCGACCACGACGACCTGATCGATCCGAAAGAGGCCGAGGCCGCGATGGCTCTCGCAGGGAAAGCTGAATGACATCCCAATTCAAAAGAAGGGAAAAGAGGGAACACTAATCTTCGCTAATCCGGAATTAGAGCACTTGGAGAGTTGGTTTGCAGTGTTGTAGCCACGCTCGCCAGAGCGTGGAGGGGAGCGAACAACCACCTTCTGGCGAAGGTGGCTACTGAAG
>JAYVOX010000239.1:0-7728 GCA_043757695.1 Schlesneria sp. | reverse complement strand
CATGTTGCAGTGCGCGAGGGCGTTGGCGTGATGCTTCAGGATGGAATCGACGTGCTTGGCAACGTCGGCATCCTTGGGGTGAGCCGCCTTGACGGCCTTCAAGGCTTCGTCCGATTTCGTCAAGTTGTCTTTCACCCAAGCAGTCTGCTTTTCGATGACGGCCACGGGAGCCGTGGGCTGCACCACCTGGGAGTAGTAAATCATCTGCGAGTTCTCTTGGGCTTGGCGGTGATAGGCCGTCCCCTGATGGAAACTCTCATAGTCTCCACGCCACTTGCGTGCGCCATCGGCAGGGTCAAACTGCGCGAAGACCGGTGTCACCAACGCCAAACCAAACAGAATCGCCAATGTACTACGAGCCAAGCTTGTCATGATTCATTCTCCCAGTTCGGTGCCATCAGTTTTCGATCAACCTGCTAGGCACTATAGCGGGGATCAGTCGGGTTTGGGCTTCTCAATTCCATTTTATTTCATTGAGGTCTTCATTTCATTGAGGTCGCCACGCTGATTCCCGAGCCGAATGAAATCAACAAACGACTTCCATCGCAGCGTTCGTACCGAGACCGGGAAGTTTCGTCGAAAGGCGATTCGAGGCGGACTGCCTGCTCGATTTGGGCTGTTTGAGCCGGGATGCCGGGTTCCGTCCCTCGAAGGACGATGGAGCAACTGGCAGTTTTTGTTCCAGTTGGTCGGTAAACGAGCAACCGGCCCTCTCATTGGTGAGGAGAGTGGTCCGTAATTTCGAGAGCACTCTGGAGGGCATCACGGCCGGGTGATCGTCACCGGATTGCTTCCTTTTTCGTTGCCGGTCGTGGTGATGACGTAGACCTTGAAGCTCGCCACGTTGCCGCTGGCGGCGAGGCCGGCGGCGGTGAAGAATTCGCGAGGTTCGCCGGACAGGACGCTGCCGATCACACTCTCATCGTCGGTCGAGTAATCCGGACCGGGGCAGAAGCGAATCTCATCACGTTCAAGATTCGGGTCCGTGCTTTCCGACCAGGTGATTTTCGCCTGCTGTTGGATCGTGTCCCACACGATCCCGGCCGTGACGGCGTCCGGCGTGCTTCCCGCTTCCGGCGTCCGGCGTGCTTCCCGCTTCCGGCGTCAGACGTGGCAGGCTCGCGACGAGCGCATCGTTCGGATCGAACGTGCCGCTGACGGCCGCGCGATAATCCCGCAGGATCGGATAGACCACGTCTTCAACCGCACCGTGACACTCAAAGACACACTGGCCAAAGTCGAGAAGCGCGGCGGGTGAGCTGAGTAATACAAGGTCGCCGATCACTCGAATCAATATCCGAGAAAAATCATCTCGGTCGTGACCGCCGCTGGCCCTGCATGAAGTGCTTGAGATTTGTGGCAGACTTGGCCCACTCCTTGGACCGAGCGTCGCGGATGATCGAGGTCAGCGCTCGATGGCCTGCTTCCGTGAGGTTGCCCGCAGCATGCAGGAGGTCGAGTTCGTTGGCTGTTTGTTCGAGCAGGTCGGTTCGCTTGGAGGTGACGGCGGTCCAGAGGGCATCCACCGCCCGAAAGCACTCACCGTCATCAACAACCTGGGGAGGCCGACCGCAGCCAATCAATGACAGCACCAACAGCCAAGCCATGACTCGCTGAAACGGAAGGAGCAATCGAGGGCTTTCACACGAAGGAACACGCGCGGAGTCAGTCATCGTTTCTGCTGTCTCATCTGTTCAGTAGGACTCGCTCAACACTTCACCGCCGTTGCGGGTTGACATGGCAACCCACACGAAGCCGTCGATGAACTCGGAGATGAACCGGATCGAACCGTCTCCAAACAGGATGTTGGCCCCGCCGACATGCTCCGAGTACATCTCGTCGGTGTGGCCGAAGGGGTGATTGGGGGCATGAATGATGACCTGCGGATGGTCGTGCGTGTCGGGGCCGCTGTGTGCTCCGACCAGACATCCGGCGCTGTTGCACTCGGAGGGCCAGCCGGGCTTGGGGCAGGTCGCGGCGAACGGGACGGTGCCGAACCAAGTCTTGTTGCTCAGCTTGGAACTGTGTTCACCGAGAAACACCGTGCTGGAAAGTCCGTCAGAAACGTCGGCCGTTCGAATCTTGGAATTGCGATAGAACGCCCCGTCTTGAATGACCGATTTCCCCGTCGCCGGGATCGGTTCGGGTGTCGAGAAGTCGGCGGAGTAGGCGGGAGTGCGCCCCCACGGCTGATGGATGCCCGCGTTCGTCACGTAATGTGAGTGTGCGAAGAACAACGGTGGGCTGAAGGGGACCGGAGTCGCAGGTGCCGCCGAGGAGCCGGTGGTCCATCGTTCCACCACGAAACCACCACTCCCACCGGTCGCAGAGGGACACAGAAAGGCCCTCAATGTTGTTCTTGCCGCCTGCGTATGTGAGGGTGCCCAGCAGGGCTGCGAAAAATCCATGCTGCCGTACAACGGAGCCTGATCGAGTTGCGGCAACAGCAGTGCGCCCCAAGCGAATCCCGACGGGCCATTCGCGTTGTCATCGGGGTACGTCATGCCAAAGATCGTTCCGGAGCCACCTACTCCACCCACGTAAGCAGGCGGAAACACCAGATGAACATCGTGATAGTTGTGCAGCGCCAAACCGAGTTGCTTGAGGTTGTTCTTGCACTGAGTCTTCCTTGCCGCCTCGCGCGCCTGTTGCACGGCTGGGAGCAGCAGCCCGATCAGGACGGCGATGATGGCGATCACAACCAGCAGTTCGATTAGTGTGAAACCGCCTCGATTCCGTGTCAGCGAAACTTTCATTTTGATTTCCAGAGACAATATTTTTGTGCAATCAAAATAGCGGCTGCGGATTGTATCTACCATGTCAAAGCTGTCAAGCGAACACACATCCCCAAGAGAGATCACCCTTAGAACCTGTCCAAGATCAAGTCCGTGATTTGTAGGGTGGGACAAGCGCAGCGCCGGCCCACCATCACGGCTACGGCGCGAATCATGGTGTCGTTTTGGGACAGGTCCTTAGCGGCAAGATGAACCTCGTCCATGCCGCAGAGATTGCGGCGGTCTGCGATTCCATTCGAGAGAGGGAAGGACTGCACCGGATTGTTCGAGAACATCTCAAGAGAATGGCGCGGAGTTGGCGAGCGTCCGGTGTCGGCCGGGTGGCTCTTGGCCAATGAGCAAAAAAACATCCGGCATCACACCGAATGCTCGCCATGAATCATCCGGGCAAAAGTCTTCCATACCCGATCGAGCCTCAAACACTCCCCCCAAGCCGGGTGACCAAGAGAAGTTTCAACTCATTCCGAACTGAGAATACTCGGCAGGAGTCGTTGCTCCAGGTACGGTTGCCGCCTGTGGTGTCCGCGCAACCATGCGTAAGCTTGGGCATTCACGGTCGCGTTAGTTCGAGAACGACGCCGTAGGCATTGTGGCTGCGCGGTGCGGGGATTTGGGCACCGAGCGAGATCTGCCATTTGCTCGGCAAGTACCAGACGCCGCCGATCACGCCGACGCTGATGTCACTGTTGCCCGAGATGTAGTCGGCCATGAAATGGAGTTTGTCCTTCACCAAGGGAATCTCCGTTCCCAAGAGAACCCCCACTCGGTCCCCCGGTCCGGCATAGGCGACGTTGGTTTGATAGGCACCCAAGTAAAACTTGGCAATATCATTCGGCAGCGTGAAAGCGTTGCTGGTGAAGTTGAAGGTCTGAAAACGGATGTCGTCCGACCGAGATATGGGGTTGAATCCGCTCAACGTTCCAAACTCAACCTTCCACCAGTCAGTGATCTCGAAGCCCCTTTGTACATTGAACAGCAAGTCGGGGTTCACTTGGTGACGGCCGATTGGTGGCAGCGCGTGTGTCTTGTAGATGCTGACATCGAACACATTGAGACCGACCTCCCAGCCGTGTCCGAGACCGTATTCGAGAGTTGTGTTGCTCTGCCCGTTTGTCGAGAAATTGAACTGCTGTTGAAAGAAGAAATTCCCCTCGTGGGTGATCTCGCCCGACGGGACGTTAAACAAATTCTGCTGAGCCAGCGCAGGGCTGCTCCAGAAGCACCAGCACAGGCCGCAACACAGAATGGAAAGAAACGCTCGCGCGCCTCGTGCCAAACATTGATCGGCAGAAGTTGCCACAGTCACGCCAGAAAGAATTGCGATGCGCATCGGCTCGCCCCAAGGCTCTGCCCTTTCAATCGTCGTCGCTCGGTAAGGTCAAACTTGAAGCCGATCATGGCCGAAGGAAGCATCGTGGGATGGCCCGGACGTAACGTTGGGCACCCAAGTGCCGTGGCTTCTGAGCATTGGTCTATCTCACGCTTCACTTCAAGCCGCGCGAGGTGTAACACTGGCTTCCGGGAGTGAAGCTACTCGGATGGGGGCGATTGCCGTCGTCGGTACATCAGTGGCGTGATGAGGCAGGTGGGGAGTAGCGAACCGACGATCACGATCACGACGAACCAGGTGTTGTTGGCTGCGAGCCACTTCATGCCTGTGACCAGCCAATGGTTGTCGAGGACCGCGTGAGCAGCGGCGTCATTGGCATGAATCGCCGAGGCGTCTCCCCCGACAGCGAAGTCGAGAGCCAGCGCTCCGCCACCGAATGCGGCGTGATGGGCCAAGGCGCCTCCACCACTGGCCACGTCCCACGCAATGGCCAAGCCGCCGCCTGCCAACCGATCGCTCCACCTCCAAGCGCGACTCCGCCAATCGCACCACCTCCCAGAGCCAGCACTCCGACCGCGAATCCTCCCAACGAAACCAAACCGAGCGACACGCCGCCGACACTGATCGCTCCCACCGCCAGTCCGCCGACTGCGAAGAAGCCGCGAGCAACGCCGCCGATCGCGAGCAGCAAACCGTCGGCCTTGTCACCGATCGCGATCCAACCGCGTGCACGCTTCGGCTGATGTTGCTCCGTCGGCGATGAGGCTAGCGCGAAGTCCGGATCACTGACGTTGATGTCGAGCAGCGGCAGACCCAGCAGAGTGGCCTGACTTCGATAGACGCGGCCCTGCCAGCGCGAGGCTCCGTTGGGCAACGTCACTCGATTCGCAAAGTACGCTTTCACTGGTGAATCATTCGGATCGGATTCGGCGGGAGTCTCTTCACGAATGCGTTTGATTGCCCAGGCCATCCGCACGATTTCGGCGGCGATGTACAGATTCAGCGTCATGATCCAGCCGAGCACAATCAGCGTGGGCGATGTCGGCGACATCCGATTGGTCAGTACCAGCATCACTCCCAACAGCAGCAACGTCATCACGATGCTGACCATTAGGATTCGGAAACCGACTTTCAGTTGATAGCGCCGTTCGCGATTGGTCGGAGCGAACTGAGCGGGTAGCCACGACCCGAACCATCCTCCCGCCAAACCCAACGTCGCACCGGCCAACCCGCCCGCGACTCCGGCTCCGGCTCCGGCGGAACTGGCGAGGACCGCGCCGCCGGGAAACACTGCTGCGGGAGCCGCTTTCATCGCGACGGCCGCGCCGCCCACACCGGCTGCGGTGAAGGCGGCACCGGTCCCGGCCAGCGCGGCTTTCGATCCCGCCGACATCGCCGTCAGTCCCGCCATCACCGCCAAAGTGAAGCCAGGTTGAGGCCGACTGCGTCGCAACGCGCCTTCCACCACGCTGGCAACTTGCTTACGCAGCAGCTCGCGACCGCGCGACAGACGCTGCTTCACCGCATCGGAGCTGACCTCGAGCGCCTCGGCCACTTCCGCCACCGACTGATGCTCGCGATAGAACAGGATCAGCGGCTCACGGTATTTGTCGGGGATTTCGGCGAGTGCCTCCCAGACGAGCGTCTCTTCCTCGCGTGAGACCGCTTCGTCGGCCGGTTCGGGAGTTGTGGCCGCTCGCTCGACCGACTCATCAAGTTGCGAGGCCCCTTTCGCCGCGCGACGGTTCTAGTTGCGCGCGATGCCGCACAGCCACGCCCGGAGTCGCGACGGATCAAGCAACGCGGCACGCTCGCGCCAGGCCGCCCAGAACGTCTCCTGCGCGATGTCCTCGCTCTGCGTCAGGTCTCCGCAGCCGTTGTAAGCCACCGCCGAGACCACCGACTGATGCCGCCGGACAAGTTCCTCAAACGCCTGCTTGTCGTCGCGGCAGGTCATCTGCCAGAGACTGACGTCCGTCAAGCTCGCCGCTGAACTTGCCATCGCATCACCTGCTCATCAAAGAAACCAAAACACCTGTTTACGGCACACCTCACACGACGCGGAGCCTCATCGTCGTGGCTCGCGTGTTGTGGGTCCGTCGTAAACAGGTGGCATCGAAGAGCAACTCGGTGACAGGAAATTCGGAATATCGTCGCCTCGCCTCGCTCAAGGCTTCCAAGGTCCGACGAGTTCCACCAAGTTGCCATCGGGATCGCGGTAGTTGGCGAGAGCCAATCCGGCGGGCAAGCCTTCGGGAAGCGGGACGGGACATTTGGCGATCGGCTTCGCGCCCGCTTTCTCAGCCCGAGCAACGGCGGCGTTCACGTCCTTCACCGCGATCGTCAGATAGCGAAAGCCACAGGACGAGTGAATGAACGTGTTGTCCACACGCGCACCGGGCGAAGTCTTGAACTGCATGAGCTTCAACTTGGTCGCCTTCTCACCCTTGCCCAAGAGCAACACGTGAACATCCAACTCCAGCTTGTTCGCCAAGCCGGTGTCGAGTGCGAACTGTCCCGGCACCTTGAAGCCATCGACTTCTTCAAAACCGATCACGTCCTTGTAGAACTTCACCGACTTGTCGAGATCGCTGACGACCATGCCGAGATCAATGACCTCACTGGCAAAGTTCGTCTCGGGAGTTGTCTGTTGATTGGCGGAGACTCCCAGCGCAAATGCCGTCGCACAGCAGGCGACGGCGACAAAAGAACGAGTCAAACTTTTCATCAAACAGCTTCCTCAAAGAGACGGTGACGGGATCGAACTCACCGCTGGCACATGCTCCGAACGGTGGGCGGCCAATGGTACTTGCTTTAGAAACCCGCAGCGTCAGCGAGGGCGCGTGAGACTCTGAAAACAGGTGGACTTCCTCGCTGACGCTGCGGGTTACTTTTCTAAAGCAAGTGCCATTGGGCGGTCGGCTACGGTACAGAGACTCACCGAACACGCCAACCGAACACGCGTTGAATGAAACAAAACCAACGACGATGGACAGAACCGACGTGGTTCATGATCCTGCCGCACGCGATCGACTCGGTGGAGTCGCTCGATCATTGTTCAGCAAACTCATTGGAAACGAATCACAAAATGAATCGACTAAATTCGTGGTTGGTACTCGGTATGGCGGTCGCACTGAGCGGCGCGACGATGGCAGAGGAAAAAACTCCTGTTGTGGAAGAGGGTTTCGTGTCGCTATTCGATGGGAAGTCGCTCGCCGGATGGACGGGATCATTGGCCGGGTACGCTGTCGAGAAGGGCAATTTGATCTGTGTCGCGGGAGGCAAAGGGAACCTGCTCACCGAAGCTGAGTACTCCGACTTCACATTCAAGTTTGAGTTCAAGCTGACGGACGGAGCGAACAACGGATTAGGAATTCGCTGCCCGAAGGTCGCCGAAGGAAACCTGCATCTCGAAGGGATCGAACTGCAAATCCTCGATGACACTGCCGAGAAGTACAAAACGTTGAAGCCGTATCAATACCACGGCTCCGTGTACGGGATCGTCCCCGCAAAGGTCGGTTCGCTCAAACCGCTCGGTGAATGGAATCAGCAAGAGGTCACCGCCAAGGGCCGTCGCGTGACGATCATCGTCAATGGCACCAC